>CAXSHC010000074.1:0-10180 GCA_964236745.1 uncultured Acetobacteraceae bacterium | reverse complement strand
GCTGCTGGAAGCGCTGGCGGCCGGCGTGCCGGTGGCGGCGTTCGACGTGACGGGCCCGCGCGACGTGCTGGCCGGCACGGATAACCGCGTGGGCACGGTCTCGAACGACCTTCACGCGGCGGCCATCGCAGCGCTCGGCGCCGACCGCGCCGCCTGCCGCGCCCACGCCGAGCGCTTCAGCTGGCGGGCCTGCGCGGAAAGCTTCCTGCACGCGCTGGTGCCCCTTGACGCACTCACGACGGCGACGGCCGATGCCGCATGCCTTCCCGTTCCGCGTCCACCGGCTTTATTCTCGCCACGATAGCACTCGACGCCCTGAGCTTCGCCGTCGTGATCTCGGTGGTCGCGGTCACGGTCATGCAGAACGGGCACCTCCAGCACGCCGCGGCGTCGCTCTGGGTCGGCGCGATCTTTTCCGTGTTCGCGTTCATGCAGTTCCTGTGCGCGCCGATCCTGGGCGGGCTCAGCGACCGGTTCGGGCGCCGTCCGGTGCTGCTGGGATCGCTCGCGGCCCTGAGCGTGAACGCCCTGCTCTGGACCGTGGTGCCGAGCCTGTGGTGGCTGCTGGCGCTGCGCGTCGTCGCGGGCGGCCTGGCAGGCAACGCCACCGCGGCCATGGCCTATATCGGCGACGTCACGCCGCCAAACGAACGGGCCCGGGCGTTCGGGCTGGTGGGCGCCATGTTCGGCCTCGGTTTCGTGGCGGGCCCGGCCCTGGGCGGCTGGCTCGGCGGCATGTGGATCCGGCTGCCGTTCCTGGTGGCGGCGTCGTTGATCGCCATCAACGTGCTCTACGGCTGGCTCGTGCTGCCTGAAAGCCTGCCCCCGGAACGCCGACGCGCCTTGTCCTGGCGCCGCGCCAACCCCTTCGGCACCCTGGCCTTGTTCGCGGCAAGCGGCTCCATGCGCCGGCTCGGGCTTGCCTGGAGCTGCGGCTGGCTGGCACTGGGCGCGCAGCAGAGCAGCTTCATCCTGGCCAACCAGATGCGCTTCGGCTGGACCACGGCGGAGAACGGGCTCGCCCTGGCGCTGGGCGGCATCGCCCAGGCGATCGTGCAGGGCCTGCTGGCCGGACCGGCGACGCGCAGGCTGGGCGCGCGCCGCACCGCCCTGCTCGGCTACGGGTTCGCCATCGCCGGCTACACGGCCCTCGCTTGCGCGACGCGCAGCTGGATCATGCCGCCGGCGATCCTGCTTCTGGCGGCGGGCGCGCTGATCAACCCGGCGATACAGTCCGTGCTGTCGGTCGCCGCCGGTCCGCAACGCCAGGGCGAGGCCCAGGGCGGCCTGTCCTCGCTGCAGGGGCTGAGCATGGTGGTGGGGCCGCTGTCCACCGGCCTGGTGTTCGCGGCGGCGACGCGACCAGGCGGCGCGCTGCACTGGGCCGGTGCGCCGTTCGCCCTGGCGGCGCTGGTATGCGTGGCCGGGCTCATGGCGGTGCTGTCGCTGCCCCGGGACGGCGGCGGCGCCCGCGGGACGGACGCGTCGACCACGGCGGCAGAATAAGCCGCGTGTTGCCGCGCCGGCGGCAACGGGGTTAGGTGCGTTTATCGGCGGAATGCCGGCTCGCGGCACCTGCCGCCGGCACCAGGAGGAACCGCATGACCGGCACGATCGAGACCAGCCGGCCCGAGGCATGGACCCAGCGGCACGCGGGCAGGCGGCGCACGCCCCTGCTGCTGCTTCGGCTCGGGGTGTGGAGCGTGCTGCACGCCGTGTTCTACTTCCTGCAGCAGCTGGCAGAGCTGCTGGCGCCGCTTCTGCTGGTCGTAGGCCTCGGCTGGTGGGCCCTGCCCCGCGTGGTCGGCGCCGTCACCAGCGAAACCGCCAGCACCGACAGCCAGGCGCACGACGTGCTGGCCAGCATCTCCGGCGCCATCCCCGCCGGCTTGCACGTGGCCGGCCACTGGATCACGCCGGGCGGGCTCATCGTCGACGGGCTGCTGCTGATGGGATTCGCGGCGATTGGCGCCACCCTGTCGGCGCTCGCCGCACGCGGAATGTGAGAACGATCCTCAGCCGTGTGTCGGTCGCGACAGCAGCCGATACAGCCGAAGGCTGGGCGGCCAGCGATGACCGATCGCCGCACGCCAGTGCCAGAAGGCGAACAAGGCCAGGGTCATGACCGCGAGGCTCAGGATCCAGAGCCCGAGTAGCAGCGCGTCCTCGCGTCGCAGCATGTGCAGCACGACGGCCAGGGCGGGCGTGCGGCGGGCCGTACGCACCGGCAACGCTTCCCGTTCGTCCGGGTCCGTCCGGACCGGGTCGGAGGATGCGGGCTCCGGCAGCACGGACTCCGGCACGGCCGCCTCGGCGCTGCCCGGGTCCGGTGCCGCGACCGGCTCCGGCGGCAGCTCGCGCCATTCGGCGCCGCACTTGGCGCAGCGCAGCCGGCGCGGGCGGGAAATGGTCTCGATCTCGTATCCGGTGGCGCAGGACGGGCAGAGGACGTGCATGGGCGACGGCACCGACTCCATCTCGGAACCGCCAGCCTGCCACCGAATCCTGTAGAACCGCTAAATGCCAGCCCCGTCCCGTCGTTCGGCCGCTTCGGCATGATCCAGTTGCACGAGGTGGGCCTGCGCTATGGCAACGGGCGCGGCGGCGTGGACGTGCTGCGCGCGGTGAACGCCGAGATCCCGGCCGGAGCGTTCCGCTGGGTGCTGGGCGCGTCCGGAGCCGGCAAGTCGAGCCTGCTGCGCCTGCTGAACCTCAGCGCCCGGCCGAGCGGGGGCCGCATGGAGCTGTTCGGGGTGTCGGTGATGCGCGCGCGCCGGTCCGCGCTGGCCAGGCTGCGCCGGCGCACCGGCACGGTGTACCAGGAGCTGCGCCTGCTGCCCGAGCTCAGCGCGTTCGACAACGTGGCGCTGCGCCTGCGCCTGGACGGGCTGGCCGAGGACCGCGTCGAGGCCGAGGTGACGGAGATGCTTCGCTGGGTCGGGCTCGGCCGCAAGCTTCATGCCCGTCCGACCGCCTTGTCGGGCGGCGAGCAGCAGCGCGTGGCGGTGGCGCGCGCGGTGGTGCACCGGCCGCCGCTGCTGCTGGCCGACGAGCCGACCGGGGCCCTGGACGAGGCGCAGGGCGAACGGCTGATGCAGCTGTTCCTGGAGCTGAACCAGATGGGCTCCACCGTGCTGGTCGCCACGCACAACGAGGCGCTGGTGCGTCGCCATCCCAACCCGTCGCTTCGGCTCGAACGCGGCAGGCTGGTGGAACATGGCTAGCCGGCCCCCACAGGAACGGCCCGCGCAGGGACAACGGAGGCGGCGAAGGCCGGACGGCCTCGGGCTGCGCCGGGCGATCTCGGACCGGCTGCTGCCGGGCCTGGTCGCGGCGATGGCGTTCCTGGCCTCGCTGGCGTTGGCCGGCGCGGTCGGCGCCTCGCTGCTGGCGCAGCGTTGGAGTGCCGGCGCCAGCGCCGTGCTGACGGTGCAGGTGCCGCGCGGCGACGAGCCGGCGTCGGGCGCTTTGGGGCCCACGCCCAGCCGGATCGACGCGGTGATGGCGCTGCTGCAATCGGAACCGTCGCTGACCGACGTGAAGCGGCTCGACCGGGCGGCGCTGGCGCGGCTGCTGTCGCCCTGGCTCGGCGAGAACGCCGACCCCCTCGCCCTGCCGCTGCCCGCCGTGGTGCAGCTGCGGCTGCGGCCCAGCCGGGCGGCACCGGTGGATCTGGGCGCGCGGCTGCAGCAGGCGGCGCCGGACACCCTGCTGGAACGCAACAACGGCTGGAGCGACCGGCTGCTGGCGCTGACCGACAGCCTGAAGGCCTGCGCGGGGCTGGCGCTGCTCGTGGTGGCCGCGGTGGCGGTGGCGGTGGTCGCGGCGGCGACCAGGGCGGGTCTTGCCACCCGTCGGCAGGCGATCGAGATCGTGCACGGGCTCGGCGCCACCGATGGCTACATCGCCGGCCGCTTCGCCGGACGCGCCACGGTGCTGGCGACGATGGGCGGCGCGATCGGCACCGCCCTGTCCGTGCCGCTGCTCCTGACGCTGTGCCACCTGGCGGCACCCTTTGCCGCTGCCGGCGCTACCGAAGCGTTGCCGGACGCGGCGCCGGCGCTTTGGTCGCCGGAGGCGCTGGCGCGGGTGCCGTTGCCGTTGTGGCTCGCCCTGCCCCTGCTGCCGCTGATGGCCGCGCTGATCGGCTGGAGCACGGCGCAGGCCACCGTGCGCACCTGGCTGCGGCGGCTGCCGTGAGCGGGCGGGTGCCGGGCCGGCCGCAGCGACGCGCCGTGCTGGGCGGGCTCGCCTTGTTCCTGTCGATGCTGGCCCTTGCGTGGTGCGTCGGTCTCGCCTGGTTCACCTATGGCGCGACGCGGCCGGCGACCGCCGTACCGCAGTCGGACGGCATCGTCGTGCTCACCGGCGGTGCCGGGCGGATCGAGGCGGCCTTGGACCTGCTGGCGCAGGGACGGGCCCGGCTGATGCTGATCTCCGGCGTGTCAAAGCACCTGGAGCTGGAGGAGGTGGTGCACGCCGCCGGTCGCACAATGCCGCCGGCGCTGGTCGACCGCGTGTCGCTCGGCCACAGCGCCACTTCCACCGTCGGCAACGCCATGGAAACCGCGGCCTGGGCCCGCGCCAACGGCCTGCGCTCGCTGATCGTGGTCACCGCCGGCTATCACATGCGTCGGGCCCTGGCCGAGATCGGCACCGCCCTGCCGGAAGTGTCGCTGCATCCCGACCCGGTGCAGCCGCCGGCGCTGTCCCGGCCCGGCCTGGGAACGCTTCGCCTGCTGGCCTCGGAATACGTCAAGTGGCTGGCGGTCGAGCTCGGCCTGACGGGTTCCGCCCATCTGCGCGAGGTCGCCTGAACGCATGATCCCTGAACGCTTGCCCCCTGAACGCATGATCGTGTCCACCGTGCTCCGCGCCGCGCTGTTCAACCTGTACTTCCTGGTCCTGACGGTGCTGATGGGGCTGGCGGCGTTCTGGGTGCGCCTTGCCTCGCCACGCCATGCGCTCGGCTATGCCAAGGCCTGGACCGGCCTTACCTTGTGGGGGTTGCGCGTGCTCTGCGGCGTGCGGGTGGAGATCTGCGGCCTGCACCACCTTTCCGGCACGGCGCCCGTGCTGATCGCGTCGCAGCACCAGTCGGCCTTCGACACCCTGGTGTGGATGAACCTCCTGCCGCGGCCCGCCTACGTGATGAAGCGCGAGTTGACGCGCATTCCGCTGGTCGGGCCGATGCTGCTGCTGGCCGGCATGATCCCGCTGGAGCGCGAAGGCGGCGCGCGCGCGCTGCGCCTGCTGATGGCGGAAACCGCGCGTGCCATCGTTGATCGCCGGCAGATCGTGATCTTCCCCGAAGGCACGCGTGTCGGCTCCGGGCAGGTGGTGCCGCTGCAGCCGGGCATCGCCGCCCTGGCGGCGCATTCGGGCCTGCCGGTGCTGCCGGTGTCGACCGATTCCGGCCTGTGCTGGTCGCGCAGGGCGTTCATCAAGCGGCCCGGCACCATCCACATCGACATCGCCCCGCCGATCCCGTCCGGACTGCGGCGCGGCCCGCTCCTGGCGGCGATCAGGGCCGGCTGGGACGCGTCGGAACGACGCCGCAACGGGGATGAAGCTGTGGATAAGGTTGTGGGAAGCGTCACGCGCATCGGGGACGGCCACGCCTGAGTCGGCCGGCCCCGCGGCCGCCGGGATGCGCGGCAAATCGTTCGACGCCACGCCGGGGAACGACAGCGTTCCGGCCGGTCGGCAAACTGCGCAGTGCAGCAAACGGTTTTCCCCGGATGACGGCTAGGTGATCGTTGTTCCGCAGCCACGGCTTCAGTCAGCCCGGCTTGCCGGACACGACGCGATCCCGTGACGGTCGGGCCCTGTGGACAAGTTGCGCGGACAATTCCCGAAGCACGTGAATCACGCGTGCCGAAGCTTTCAGGGTCAACAACTTCGCCAGCACAGGCGAGGTGATCTATGAAGGCGGCGATGCAACCGTTCTCGCGTCGCCGCACGGCCCGGCAGCACCTCCGACTGCGCGCCGCCATCGCCGGGGCGATGGTGCTGGCAGCCGCGCTGGTCGGCGCCGACGCCCTGCTGTGGTTCAGGCTCGAACGCGAGATGGACCACCGCCTGGACCGGTTCATAAAGGAAGCACGGGCTGCCGGATGGCACGTGTCCGCCCGAAACGGCGGCCGCGGCGGCTGGCCGCTGGCGGCCACCCTGACGTTGCAGGAACCGGGCCTGCGCTACCGCGAGCCCGGTCCGGGCCGCCCGCCGGCGTTCGCCTGGTCCGGCGAGGCCGTGATGCTCAGCCTGTCCCTGTGGCGTCCGGCGCAGACCACCGTTGTGGCACTCGGCACCCAAAGCCTGTCGATCGCCCCGAACGGCGGCATGCCCATGCCGCTGCGGTTCTGGGGCGCGCGCATCGCCCTGCTTCTGCCGGAACGCGGCATCAAGCAAACCGGCCGGATCGCGCTGGAAGCGGAAGCGCTGCACGTGGCGCCGCCGGGCGCCGGGCCGGACGACGTGGTCGAGGTGGCCGGCGCCTCCGGACGGCTGCGATGGACGGTTGGCGGCAAGGCGGGTCCCGCGACGCTGTCGCTCGCGCTGCGCGAGGTGGCGCTGCCGATCGCGCTCGGGCGGCCGGAAGGACGCGTCGTGCAGCGTGCCCGGCTGGACGCGGGCCTCGACGACCAGCCGCCCGGACCGCTCACGGGGTGGCTGCGCCCGGGCGTGGCGATCCGGCTCGGCGAAGCCAGCCTGGACTGGGACGACGATCGCGCCGCCTTGTCCGGAAATGCCGTGCTGTCGCCCGATGACACGCCGTCCGGCGCGTTCTCGCTTTCGGTCGACGACGCCGGCCGCTTGTTGGGGAAGCTGCGCGACAACGGGCTGCTGTCGCCGGGCACGGTGGTCGCGGCGCAGGCGGTGGCGGGGCTGGTTGGCGACGCCGGATCCAGGAGGTTGCACGTGCCGTTGCAGCTGCACGGCGGGCTGCTGAGCCTGGGCGAGATCCCGCTGCTTCGCCTGCCAGCACTGCGTTGAGCGCCCTGCTCCCTAGGGCGTGATCCGCATGGCCAGCTGGCGGCTCAGCCGGTCGATCTCGCCCTGGAGGCGGCGGATCTCGGCCTGCAGCGGCTCGTCGGCGGCAGGCGCTTCACCACCGTTGGCGGGCCGGAACGACAGCGGCGGCAAGGCCTTGGGAGCCGACGGCGTGGGTCGGGCGGGCGTTCCCTTCGATGCCTGCGCGGCGGCGCGGCGGACGGCAAACTGCTCCATCATGTGTTCCAGGTATTCCGGCACCTGGCCCTGCATGCTGTCGCCGTAGAGCCCGATCAGCTGCCGCAGAAAGGCCGCGGGCAGCATGTTGCGGCCCTTGGTTTCCTCCTCGACGATGATCTGGGCGAGCAAGGTGCGGGGGATGTCGTCGCCGGTCTTGGCGTCGAACACGACGAAGTCACGGCCCTGCCGGACCATCACGGCCAGGCTGTCCAGGGTGATGTAGATCGAGCCTTCGGTGTCGTAGAGCCGTCGGTTGGCGTATTTCTTGATGACGACGGGTGGGACCGGGCGATCGGTTTCCGGCAATGTGCGCTCCATCCCGGTCGTGAAACATGAGACAGGATAGCATGACCACGGGACCGCTGCGCAAATCGCCGCGCCGGGGTGCCCGGCACCGCCGGACCTTGCCCGCATCGCCCGGCCATGCCACCTGTCCGATAGGTCAGCGCCCGCCTCATTACTGGTGCGTCCTTCCGACCTCGGCGTCTGGCGCGGGTGCTGCGGCGGTTCCCCTCCACGACCCCCGGAGACTCCCATGTTCGCATGCACAGGCTATGCGGCGCAGGCCGCCGACGCGAAGCTCACGCCGTTCTCGTTCGAGCGACGCGACCCCGGGCCGCGCGACATCCAGATCGACATCCTGTTCTGCGGCGTCTGCCATTCCGACATCCACACCGCGCGCAGCGAATGGGGGCCGTCCCTGTATCCGGTGGTGCCGGGCCACGAGATCGTCGGCCGGGTGGCAGCCGTCGGCGCCGAGGTGCAAAGCTTCAAGGCCGGTGATCTCGCCGGTGTCGGCTGCATGGTCGACTCCTGCCAGGATTGCTCGAACTGCGGCGACGGGCTGGAGCAGTACTGCGAGAACGGCTTCACCGGCACCTACAACGCTCCCGACAAGAAGACACCCGGCCTCCACACCTTTGGCGGCTACGCCAAGTCGATCGTGGTCGACCAGAACTTCGTGCTCCGCGTGCCGGAGTCGCTGGAGCTCGCCGCCGTGGCGCCGTTGCTATGCGCCGGCATCACCACCTATTCGCCGTTGAAGCATTGGAAGGTCGGTCCCGGCACGGTGGTCGGCATCGTCGGCCTGGGCGGTCTCGGCCACATGGGCCTCAAGCTCGCCCATGCCATGGGCGCTGACGTGACGCTGTTCACCACCTCCCCCGGCAAGGCTGAGGACGCCCGCCGCCTCGGCGCCAACCAGGTCGTGCTGTCCAGGGACCCGGACGCGATGGCGGCGCAGAGCGGCCGCTTCGACTTCATCCTGGACTGCGTGTCGGCGCAGCACGACATCAACGCCTACCTGCAGCTGCTCAAGCGCGACGGCGCGCTGGTGCAGGTGGGTGCCCCTTCCGACCCGCTGCCGGTGGCGGTGTTCTCGCTGATCATGGGGCGGCGCACCTTCGCCGGCTCGCTGATCGGCGGCATTGCCGAAACGCAGGAGATGCTCGACTTCTGCGCCGAGCACGGCATCGTGTCCGACATCGAGACCATCTCGATCGACGGGATCAACCAGGCCTATGACCGCGTGCTCGCGTCCGACGTGAAGTACCGCTTCGTGATCGACATGGCCAGCCTGCCCGCCGCCGCCTGAGCCCCTGCCCGGCGCCCGCTCCCGTTCACCGGGACGCGGGCGCAGACCTGCCTCAGCGAGCGGTGCCGCTCAGGCACGCGTGCGTCGAGATCGCTTCGAACCAGGCGGCAAGCTTTGGTTGCTCCGCGCGCCAGTTCTCGTTTGAAAAACGCAGGTCGAGGTAGCCCAGCGCGCAGGCGATCGAGATGGTACCGACATCCACGTGCTGGGTCGGCGGATCCCGCTCCAGCCAGTGCAGGGTGCGGTTGATCGCATCACGGTGCCGCTTCACCAGCGTATGGCTATCATCGGCGCCGTTGACCATGAGCTGCCGCCGCCCGACCGCGGCATCCATCAACCCGTCTCCCACCGCTTCCAGCCGCCGGCACAGCCAGCGCTGCGCGCCGGACGACGGGATGATCGGGATCACCTCCGCGGTGCCATTCAGGTACTCGCAGATCACCGTGCTGTCGAAGATCGCGAACCCGTCCTCGGTGATCAGGGTCGGGATCCGCCCGAGCGGGTTCGCGGCCACCAGCGCGTCCGGTGCCTTGGTGACGTCGACGTCGATCACCTCGATGCGCTTTTCCAGGCCGAGGGCAAGGGCGCAGGCGCGCACCTTGCGGCTGTAGGGGCTGGCGCTGGATGACAGCAGCTTCATCGGAACCTGTCCTTCTTGGATCGAAATGCGGCGAGGCTTGGAATGTCCGGGGCGAGCAGAAAAGGATTGGCAGCCCGCTCGGCAACGAGACGGGTCGGCACCGTCGGAGTTCCCGCCGCCCGTTGCCTTGCCACCTCTTGCGCCCGTTCGGACAGCGCGGGGTTGTCCGGCAGCACCGACAAGGCAAAGCGGGCGTTGCTTTCGGTGTACTCGTGGCCGCAGCACACCAGGGTGTCGTCCGGAAGTGCTGCGAGCTTGCGCAGGCTCGTGAACATCTCCGCGGGTGTGCCTTCCAGCAGGCGTCCGCAGCCGAGGCTGAACAGCGTGTCGCCGCAGAACAGCACCGGTCCGGACGCGAAAAAGAACGAGATGTGGCCGCGCGTGTGCCCGGGCGTGTCGATCACCACGCCGGAGGTGCCGCCAAGAACGACGCGGTCGCCTTCCCCCAGCGCGAGGTCGAGCGGCGGCAGCCGGTGACGGTCCTGCGACGCGCCGGCGATGGGCGCCCCGAACCGATGCGCTACCTCCAGCGCACCGGCGACGTGGTCGTCGTGATGGTGCGTCAGCAGCACCAGGTCGAGCCGGCCGCCTTCCTGCTCCAGCCGGGCGATCACCGCCTTCGCATCGGCCGGATCGATCACCGCGACGGCGCCGCTTTCCGTTTCGCGCAGACGCCACGCGTAGTTGTCGGACAGGATCGGGATCGGGCTGAC
>CAXSHC010000073.1:7004-10197 GCA_964236745.1 uncultured Acetobacteraceae bacterium | reverse complement strand
CCTTCTGCTTCTCGATGTAGTCGATCGCGTCCTTGACGGTGCTGATCTTCTCGGCCGCGTCCTCGGGGATCTCGACGCCGAACGCTTCCTCGAACGCCATCACCAGCTCGACCGTGTCGAGGCTGTCTGCACCCAGGTCGTCGATGAACGAGGCTTCCGGGGTCACCTTGCTTTCCTCGACCCCGAGGTGCTCGACCACGATCTTCTTAACCTTGTCGGCGATTTCGCTCATCTGTTCCGCTTCCTGTGTGCCCTTGGATCCGCGGGCGGTTCGATCGTTCGTCCCGTTCCTGCCGCCCGGCACCCGACCGTTCCGAAGAACGTTCCAGGTTCCAGGCCTGTCGACCCGCTCCGGACGAAGCAGCGGGCGATTAGCATGGTTCACGCGACGCCGCCAAGGCGGTGCCGGGGAACCGCGCGAGGTTGTTTGTCAGCTCATCGCCATCCCGCCGTTGACGTGCAGCGTGACGCCGGTGACCCAGGCTGCCTCCTGCGACGACAGATAAACCACCGCGGCCGCGATGTCGTCCGGCGTTCCCATGCGTCCGAGCGGAATCGACGCATTGAGCTTGGCCTTGTGCTCGGCCGGCAACCTTTCGGTCATGGCGGTGGCGACGAAGCCGGGGGACACCACGTTCACCGTGATGCCGCGCGAGCCCACTTCCTGCGCCAGCGACTTGCTCATGCCGACCAGTCCGGCCTTGGCGGCGGCGTAGTTGGCCTGGCCGCCGTTGCCGGTGGTGCCGACGATGGAGCCGATGGAGATGATGCGTCCGGCGCGACGGCGCAGCATGCCCTTCAGGGCGGCACGCGCGAGGCGGAACGGGGCGGCGAGGTCGACCTCCATCACGCGGGCCCAGTCCTCGTCCTTCATGCGCAACGCCAGCATGTCGCGCGTCAGCCCGGCGTTGTTCACCAGGATCGACAGCGGCGTGCCGCAGGCGGCCTCGGCCGCCGCGACCAGCGCGTCGGGGGCGGACGGGTCGGACAGGTCGGCCGGGCACGGATGGGCGCGCTCGCCGAGCTCGGCCGCCAGCGCCTCCAGCGCGTCGAGCCTGGTGCCGGACAACGCCACCGCGGCACCCTGGCGGTGCAGCGCGCGCGCGATGGCGGCGCCGATGCCGCCCGAAGCGCCGGTCACCAGCGCGGTCTGGCCGTCGAGCCTGAACATGGGAACGTTTATCCTGTTCGCGTGAAGGGTCAAAGCGCCTTGAGCAGCGCCTCGATCTCGTCCGGCGAGCCGGCGGAGCGGCTGGCGGCGTCGGGGGCGATCCGCCGGCCCAGCCCGGACAGCACGCGGCCGGCGCCGAGCTCGACGAAGCTGTCGATGCCGATGGCGCCCATCGCCTGCACGCTTTCGCGCCAGCGCACGGTGGCAGTCACCTGCTCGACCAGCAGGGCGCGGATCTGGTCCGGCATCGTCGCCTTGGCCGCGGTGACGTTGGCGATCAGCGGCACCGACGGGGCCGCGATCGTCGCCCGCTCCAGCGCCTCGGCCATCGCGTCCGCGGCGGGCCGCATCAGCGAGCAATGGAACGGCGCCGACACCGGCAGCGGCATCGCCCGCTTCACCCCGCGCGCCTTGGCGATGTCGATCGCCCGCGCGACCGCGCCGGCGGCCCCGGAGATCACCACCTGGCCGCCGCCGTTGTCGTTGGCCACCGCGATCACCTCGTTCCGTGCCCGCTCGCCCTCGGCCACCGGCACCGGAGCGGCGGCGGCGCAGATCTCGTGCGCTTGTTCCAGCTCCACGCCCAGCAGCGCCGCCATGCCGCCCTCGCCTGCCGGCACCGCCTTCTGCATGGCGTTGCCGCGCAGGCGCAGCAGGCGCGCAGTGTCGGCGGTACCGAAGCTGCCTGCCGCCGCCAAGGCGGAGTACTCGCCGAGCGAATGCCCTGCCACCACTGTCGCCTTGTCGGCGAGCCGCCAGCCGCCCTCGTGCTCCAGCACCCGCAGCACCGCTAGCGACACCGCCATCAGCGCCGGCTGGGCGTTCTGCGTCAGGGTCAGCTCCTCGGCGGGGCCGGAGAACATCAGCTTAGACAGGCGCTCGCCCAGCGCCTCGTCCACCTCCTCAAATACTTCGCGCGCCGGCGCGAAGGCGGCCGCGAGGTCGCGCCCCATGCCGGCGAACTGGCTGCCCTGGCCTGGAAAGATGAAGGCGTGCACGGGCATCAGCGGGCGTCCCAGCGGTTGTGTGAGCACCGGGCGGCAAACATGCCGGTGCCAGCCCGGCCGCCGAGTGGCCGGGGTGCGGACGCTGAGATGAAGGACGACGTTACCGGATGTCAATCTCGGGTTCGTGAACCGGCCGGAGCGGCGTGATGCGGACGCCGAGCTGTTCGGAAGCCCGGGCGATCCGGACGTTCCAGACCTCGGCGCCCCAGGCCTCAACGTCTTGGGCCTCAGCCCGGCTTCTGCAACACCACCAGCACCTGCGGCAGCCGGACCGGGTTGTCGAGGAAGTCGATCAACCGGAACAGGTGGCCCCACTTCTTGATCACGTAGCCGCGCGGGATTACCGCCTCGCCGTAATGCGACTGCGGATGCGGCGGATGGGTGGAGGCGGCGTGAAGGAAGTGCCCGGCCTCGTAGCGCGAGTTCTCCAGCGGCTCGTCGACGAAGCTGTCGGCGCAGGCCTCGTACCACGGGTGCTCCAGCCGTATCCCCGACGCCCGCCGCAGACGCATCTCGGCGCAGAAGCCAATGAAGCGGCGGCTCTGGGTGGTGATCAGCAGCAGCCCGCCTGGCTTCAGCAGGCGAAAGAACTCCTCGATCCAGCGCAGCGACAGGAACTCGTCGAGGTGGGAGAACACCGACCAGGAGATCACGTAGTCCAGGCTTTCCGGCGCCAGGATCATGGGCGGCGTCAGCTGGCAGGACAGGAAGTTGACGCTGGGGTTGCAGCGCCTGGCTTCCATCAGGAAGCGCGAGGTGCTGTCCGCGCCGAACAGGTTGGCGGGCTCGATGTCCTTCATGAACAGCCGCAGCATCCGCCCCCAGCCGCAGCCGAAGTCCAGCATGGTGCGGTGCGGCGCCAGCGAGCGGCCGGCATAAGCGCAATACGACTTGATCTCGCGGAAGAACACGTGCGCCTCGTGCAGCGACACCTCGCCGGCATGGCCGTGTATCTCGCGCTGCAGCTCCTCCGCCGGGAAGCCCGGCATGGCGACGCCCTCGATGTCCGGCACCC
>CAXSHC010000073.1:0-6994 GCA_964236745.1 uncultured Acetobacteraceae bacterium | reverse complement strand
CGAGGACACCAGGATGTCGAGCCAATTTTCGTCGCTACGGTCCCGGAACGTCTTGAACAGCGCTTCCGCATCGTTGGAATGGTACATGGAAAGACGCCACCCGGTTCGATTGATCCGAGATTAACGTTTCGGCAGGAGGCTGTCGATTGCCCTGCGTCCCAGCAGCAGCAGCACGTCCAGGGGCACGGCCGGCACCTCGCGCAGCCGCCAACGCCAGCGCCTGGAGAAGCGGTGCGCTGCAGGCACGCGCGGCGGCGGCACTGCGCGGGCCGGAACGCCAGCCAGCCGGAGCAGCAGGAGGCAGCGCGGCAGGTGGTAGGCGCTGGTGGCGGCCCAGACCGGGCCATGGTGCCGGATCCGCCGCAGCATCGCCCGGCAGGCGAACACCGAGCCCAGCGTGTTCCGTGCGGTGTCCTCGGGAAGGATGCGCGCCTGCGGCACCCCGGCGGCGTGCAGAACGGCCGTCATCACGGCCGCTTCCGCCGGGCCGTGGCGGCCGACCCCGCCGGTCGGCAGGTAGAACGGCGGCACCGCCAGCCGCTCGCCGAATTCCCGCGCCGCCTCGACCCGGCGCGCCAGCGTGGGCGTGGGGCTGCCGTCGACCCGCACCCCGGCGCCGAACACGATGATCGCGGCCTGCCGGTCCGCTTGCGGTCCGGTCACGGCGCCGAACGCGGCGGGCCCGGCGATACCTGGCGACGCGGCCAGAATGGCGGGGGGTTCCCCCTCGCCGCGGGGGCAGCCGGTGTCACGCACGCGACGTCACGCACGCGGGGTCAGGCGACCACGCTGCCAGGCCTCGGCGGCCTCGTCCGCGCTCATGCCGTCCCGGCGCATGGCGTGCTCCAGCGCGCTCACCACCGGGTTGCCCAAGGTGAGTTCGTCGAGCTCGTCCAGAAGGTCCGGATCCAGGGTGTCGCGCAGGCCCGTGCGCAGCAGCAGGCGCGCTTCCTGCGGGCCGCCCAGCGCCCCTTGCGGGTCGGCGAGCGCACGCAGCCGGCCGCCATGCGCCAGGGCATGCGGCTGCCACAACGGCAGCACCGCGGCACGTCCGGCGCCGAGCACAGCGTCGGCGTGCGCGAACGCTTCCTCGTCGTCCAGCACCTCCAGCCGGTAGCCGGCCGCCTCGATCCCGTAGCATTCGGCGACGCGGACGGCCTGCGCGTGCAGCCGGCGCGGCAGCGCGATCGCCTGCTCCAGCCGTGCCGCGACCACCGGACGGAGGAGGTCGGCGATCGCGCCGAGTTCAGGCAGGTCCAGCGTCGCCGGCACCGCCCACAACAGGAACGGCCGGTAGAGCACGCCGCCCAGCACGTCCATCCGTTGCCGGTCGACCAGGCGCTCCCGCAGCAGGACGTCGAGATCGGGCAGCCACGCGGTGGCCAGCAGGTCGATCCGGCCGTCCTCGGCCCGCCGGACCAGCGCGTCCGGGTCGGCCGTTGCAACCGTTTCCACCTCGAGGTCGTGCGCTTCCAGCACACGCAGCACCGCCGCGGCTGCGGCCTCGTGCTGGAGAGTGCCGAGGTGGCCCAGGATCAGGCTGGACGTGAAGGGCATCGTGTAGCGGTTCCTCGGACGGTGACATGGTTGCAGCAAACGCCGTCCGGCTCCGCAAGGCCGGGCTTCGCGATCAGCCGGGCAGCAGGCCGGCGGTCTGCAGCAGCAGGGCGGCGTTCAGCAGGCACACGAAGCCGACCATCGCCCCGGTCGCGAGCAGGGTCCGGCGGCTCATGCGGAACCGGCCCATCACCCGGACGTCGCGTCCGATCAGCAGCAGCGTGATCATCGGCAGCGGCAGCACGAAGCTCAGCACCACCTGGCTCCAGATCAGCGCGCTGGTGACATCGGCGCCGAGGCCGATCACCACGAAGGAGGGCAGCATGGTGACGAGCCGGCGCAGCCAGATCGGGATCCGGGTGCGGACGAAGCCCTGCATCACCACCTGCCCGGCCATGGTCGCGACCAGCGAGCTGGACAGGCCCGATGCCAGCAGCGACAGCAGGAAGATCAGCGCCGCAGCCCGGCCGAGCAGCGGCGTCAGGGTGTGGAACGCGCCGTCCAGGCTGGCGATGGCCGAATGACTGCCGTGGAACGAGGCCGCCATCACCACCATGGCCATGTTGACCAGGCCCGCCACCGTCAGCGCGAACACCACCTCGCGGTTGGAATAGCGGATCATCCGCGCCCGCGCGTCGTCGTCGCGCAGCGCCACCCGGTCCTGGGTCAGGCTGGAATGAAGGTACATCGCGTGCGGCATCACCGTGGCGCCGACCAGGCCGATGCACAGCGCGATCGCGCCGTTGTCCGGTAAGCCGGGCACCAGGCTGTGCCGGACAACCGAACCCCAGTCGGCCGGCACGATCAGCAACTCGCCCAGGTAGCTGACGCTGATCACGCTCACCAGGGAAGCGATCAGCACCTCCAGCGGGCGGAAGCCGCGTCGCTGCATGCCGAGCAGAAGCATGGTCAGCACGCCCATCGCCGCCATCGCCGGCAGGAGCCCGACACGCAGCAGCAGCGACAGCCCGACCGCGCCGCCGACGAACTCCGCGAGGTCGGTCGCCATCGCCGCGAACTCGGTCAGCACCCACATCGCGATCACCACCGGGCGCGAATAGCGGTCACGGCACAGCTCGGCCAGGTTGCGCCCGGTGACGATGCCGAGCCGGGCCGCCTGCGCCTGGAAGAACATGGCGATCACGTTGGCCAGCAGCACCACCCACAGCAGGGCGTAGCCGTAGCGGGCGCCGGCCGGGATGTTGGTGACGTAGTTGCCCGGGTCGACATAGGCGACCGACGCCACCAGCGCCGGCCCGGCCAGCGCCACCACGCTGCGCAGGCCGCGCGAGCGCCCCTCCAGCGTTTCGCCCAGGGTAAAGCGGGTGCGCTCGCTGAGGGTAGTCATGGCGGGCAATGTAGCTGAGGCTACAATTCGGTCAACCGCCACAACGGCGCTAGGCTTGGCGTCGCGATGAACCGTGCCCCGTTCCTTCCCGCTTCCCCGCTTCCTGTTCCGCCGTCTTCCGGCGAGCACAGGCCGGTGCAGGCCGAGCACCACGACCGGGCGCGTACCGCGCAGACCCGTGTGCTGCTGGAGGACTACGTGGAGCTGATCGCCGAGCTCGGCGCGGAAGGCGCGCTGGTCGGGCCTACGGCGCTGGCCCGCCATCTCGGCGTGTCGCATGCCAGCGTGATCAAGTGCATCGTGCGCATGGGCCGGGAAGGGCTGGTGACCAGCCTGCCGTATCGTGGCGTCGCCTTGACCGAGGCCGGCCACGCGCTGGCCGCCACGGTACGACGGCGCCATCGGGTGGTGGTGGCGCTGCTGCGCGCGGTGGGCGTGCCGGAAGCCGACGCGGAGGCCGACGCGGAAGGCATCGAACACCACGTGTCCGGGTCGACCCTGGAAGCGTTCGAGCGGTTCCTGAAGCGCGAGGGGGCGGAAGGTTGATGGCTGCCTTGCGGGCGAAACGGCAGCGGATGGTGGCCTTGTCGGCCGTTGCTCTCGTTCTTCTCGGCCTGGGCGGCTGCGGGCCGCTTCCGCCCGGATCGGACGGCCCGCCCTTGATCGACCGTGCCACCGGGCCGGACCTGCCGGACTACCGCGGCAACAACGGCATGGGCCTCGGCGGCGCGAACGGCGGCATGGGGGTCGGCGGCGGCGTGCAGGCCGGGGGTGGACCGGCCCTGCCGTAACGGCTTGGCCGGCTTCCACCGCGTGCGGCCAGCGCGTGCGAGATGAAGCGAGCGGTGCCGTGGCGAGGTGATACTCCCGCGCCGGCGCCAGCAACAGGCCGGACTGCGCCCGCCGCTGGTTCAAACGTCAACGCCGGTACTGGGCGTCCTCGACCGGCTCCATCCAGTCCACCGACGAGCCGTTCAGCCGCTCCTGGATGGCGATGTGGCTCATGGCCGTGGTGTCGGACGCTCCGTGCCAATGCTTCTCGCTGGGCGGGAACCAGACCACGTCGCCCGGCCGTATCTCCTCCACCGGTCCACCGTCCCGCTGCGTCCAGCCGCAGCCGGCGGTGACGATCAGGGTCTGGCCGAGCGGATGGGTGTGCCATGCGGTCCGCGCGCCAGGCTCAAAGGTGACCAGCGCCGCCGCCACCCGTGCCGGATCAGGCTCGCCGAACAGCGGATCGATCCGCACCGTCCCGGTAAACCAGTCCGACGGCCCCTTGCCGGATGGCTGGCTGCCCGCGCGCCTGATTTCCATCGTCCGCATCTCCGACCTGTTCCCCCCCGTGCGACGCATGACGGCGGACCGGGTTGCGGCGCGTCACGCCGCGGGTGCGGAAGCACCTGAACCGGCGCCGACCTTGGCGAGGTTCCTACAAACACCTACAGGCCCAGCTCAAACAGCCCAGGATGCCCGGCCGGACGCGGCCCGGACGGCCAGCGGAACAGCCGGTCCGCTTCGCTGATCGGCAGGTCGTTGATGCTGGCCTCGCGCCTGCGCATCAGCCCGTTCGGGTCGAACAGCCACTGCTCGTTGCCGTAGGCCCGGAACCAGGCACCGGCATGGTCGTGGAACTCGTAGGCGAACCGCACCGAGATCCGATCCGCGTCGAAGGCCCATAGCTGCTTGATCAGGCGGTATTCGCGTTCCGCCTCCCACTTGGCGCGCAGAAACGACACGATGGCCGGCCGGCCGGAAAAGAACAGCGTCCGGTTCCGCCAGCGGCTGTCAACCGTATAGGCCAGCGCCACCGCGTCCGGATCGCACCGGTTCCAGCCGTCTTCCGCCGCGCGCACCTTCTGCCGTGCGGTTTCGAGGGTGAACGGCGGCAGCGGCGGGCGGGGCTGGTCCATGCGCCGGATCATGCCGTTCCACGATCGCGGCGCAAGAACGATCCCGGTCGCGCCGCGCGAAAGGTTCCGCTCCGGGCGGGGCCAGCAGCCAATGACAGGCGCGTTGCCCTTCTTGCCGGACGGCGCGGTGGCCGGCGCGGCCCGGTCGACCCGACGGCGCTGGCCTGCTGCCGGTAATCAGCGCGCCGGTGAGCCAGCGCACAGGAACGGTCAAAGCCACGACCAACCGAGCGGGGTGCGGTTGTGGGAACTGCCGCAGCAAGCTGGCCCGCGCAACCTTTCCCACCCTACGCGCGCGAGCCTGGCGATCGCCGCCGTCACCGGCTGGGGTCGCGCCCAGCCACGGTGATGGGAGCTTCCGAAAGCAATGCTTGCAGTAACTCTTTCGTGACGTATAACGTGAGTAACGATATTTTAACTCGATGAAGCGCCAGGAACAGGAATGACTTCCGCTCAATACGCGGTCTCGCTGGTCGGCGCCGATCCCGCCGCTGCGTTGCACCTGATCGAGCAGTCCGGCCTGTTCGACGTCGAGTACTACGTTGCCTGCAACCCCGACATGGCCGCCATACGTCCCAAGGCGATGGCGCATTACCACGCCCATGGCTGGCGCGAGGGCCGCAAGCCCAACCTTTACTTCGACCCGGGCTGGTACCTGTCGCAGCAGCCGGAGGTAGCCAAGGACGGGATCGACCCCCTGCTGCACTACCTGCTTCGCGGCGAGGCGGAAGGCCAGCGTCCCAGCGCGTGGTTCGACCCAGCCTGGTACCGTGCCACCTATTCGGTGCCGGACGGCATGCACGCGCTGCGGCACTACCTGCTCAACCGGGGCAGCGGCACGCACAGCGCGATGGCCGAGTTCGACAGTCCGTTCTACCTGCGCGCGTATCCGGACGTGGCGGAAGCCGGGCTCGACCCGCTTGAGCACTACATGGTGCAAGGCTTCCGCGAAAGCCGCCGTCCGTTCGCCGCCTTCGACCCCGCCTTCTACCGGCAGCGCTACCTGGGCGGGGAGGTCGAAGCCAACCCGCTGCTGCACTACCTGGCCAACCGCGACCGGCCGGGCGTGCATCCGAGCCTGCCCGCGGGCGAGACCACCGTGGCGCGCGAGGTGCGCCGGCACACCCAGCCAGGCCCGAACTTCGAGACCAGGCGCCCGCTGCCCGAGACCGCTTCCAGGCGGGCCCGCGTGCTCGCCTACTACCTGCCGCAGTTCCACGCGATGAAGCGCAACGACGAATGGTGGGGCGAAGGCTTTACCGAGTGGACCAACGTCCAGCGCGGCCTGCCCCGCTTCGCCGGCCACTACCAGCCGCGCATCCCGCGCGACCTCGGCCATTACAGGCTGGAAGGCACCGACACCCTGCGTCGCCAGGCGGAAATGGCGCGCGCGGCCGGGATCGAGGGCTTCGTGTTCTATTTCTACTGGTTCAACCGCGAGCGCCTGCTCGACGGACCGCTGGAAGCGCTTCTCGCCGACCGCTCGCTCGAGCTGCCGTTCTGCCTGATGTGGGCCAACGAGAACTGGACCCGCCGCTGGGACGGCTCGGAAGAAGACGTGCTGATCAGCCAGGATTTCAGGCCCGAGGACGAGCTGGCGCTGATTGACTGCTTCGCCCGCCACTTCGCCGATCCGCGCTACATCCGCGTCGGCGGCCGTCCGCTGCTGATGATCTACCGCATCGCCCTGATCCCGGACGCGGCCGACACCATCGCCCGCTGGCGCACCCTGTTCCAGGGCCGCGCGAACGAGGACCCGCTGTTCGTGATGTCGCAATCCTTCGGCGACAACGATCCGCGCCCGTATGGCCTCGACGGCGGGGTGGAATTCCCGCCGCACAAGCTGGTGGGCGGGCTGTCCACCATCAACTCCAGCCTGGACATGCTCGACACCGACTTCACCGGCCAGGTGTACGACTACGACGAGGTGATGCGCCAGGCCCTGGCCGAGCCGCCGGCGCCGTTCCCGCTGATACGCACCGCGTCGCCCTCCTGGGACAACGACGCCCGCCGCCAGGGCAGCGGCCTGGTGCTGCACGGCGCCACGCCGGCCAAGTACGAGACTTGGCTAGAGGGGCTGGTGCGACAAGCGAGCGCGCACCCGTTCCACGGCGAGGCGATCGTGTGCGTCAACGCCTGGAACGAGTGGGCGGAAGGCGCCTACCTGGAGCCGGACCTG
>CAXSHC010000072.1:7393-10215 GCA_964236745.1 uncultured Acetobacteraceae bacterium | reverse complement strand
GTGCAGACCATCGTCCCTGTGATGCTCGACCACGTCAACGCCGGCCGCCTGTCCTTGTCTCGCCTGGCTGACCTGATGGCGGCCGGGCCCGCGCGCGTCTACAACATGGCGAACAAGGGCCGCATCGCCGCCGGCTACGACGCCGACTTCACCGTGGTGGACATGAAGGCCCGGCGCACCATCACCAACGACTGGATCGCCACCCCCTGCGGCTGGACCCCATTCGACGGCATGACCGTCGCCGGTTGGCCCGTGGCGACGATCCTGCGCGGCGTGCCGGTGATGCGCGACGATACCGTGATCGGCCCGCCGCGCGGCGCCCTGGCCCGGTTCTCCTGGTGAAGCGTTTCCGCCAGCCGCTTCTCCTCGCGGCTTCCCTGTTCCTCCTTGCCGCCGCCGCCCCGCCCGACACCGCCGGCATCGGCTTCACCCAGCGCCTCGGCAACCACCTGCCGCCGGACCTGCCGTTGCTCGCTTCCGACGCAAGGCCGACCACGCTCAGCCGTGTCCTGGACCACAAGCCCACCGTGCTGATCCTCGGCTATTTCGCTTGTCCGATGCTGTGCGGCGTGGTGCGTGACGACGCCCTGCGCGCCCTCGCCGCGAGCGGCCTGTCCCTCCCGCGCGACTACGGCCTGCTGTTCCTCAGCATCGACCCCGCCTAACGATCCGCCGACGCGGCGCAGGCCAAGGCGACCGACATGGCGCGCTACCCGCTTCCCGGCGCCACTTCCGGCTGGCACTACGCCACCGCCGACGCTGCGACGATCGAGCGCATCGAGGCCGGCGTCGGCTATGGCAGCCGCTATGACCTCCGGCTCAAGCAGTTCCTTCATCCCGCCGGCCTGGTGGTGCTGACGCCGGACGGCGTGGTGTCCGGCTACCTGCTCGGCGTCGGCTACCAGCCGGGTGCGCTGGCGCAGGCGCTGCGCGAGGCCCGCGCCGGCACGATCGGCCAGCAGGCCCCATCCATCCTGCTGCTCTGCTTCCACTACGACCCGAGCACCGGCCGCTACAGCCTGGCGGTGCTGAAGGTGCTCCGGCTGATGGCCGGCTTCACCCTGGTCCTGCTCGCCGGCCTGCTCCTGGCGCTGCGGCTGCGGCGCCGCCGACCGGCCTGACCCGCTCGACCCACAGCGACACGGCGAAGATCATCATCCCCGCCAGCGCCAGGCCGGCGCCGACCCATCCCGCCGACGACCAGCCGTAGCCGGCGGTGATCGCCGCCCCGGCCAGGAACGCGCCGAGCGCGTTGGCGATGTTGAACGCCGAATGGTTGAGTGCCGCCGCCAGCGCCTGCGCGTCCGCCGCCACGTCCATCAGCCGGGTCTGCAGCGCGGGCGCCAGCGCCACCCCGGCCCCGATCAGGAACGCGTCCCCCGTCACCGCCCACCAGTGCGGCAGCGCCGGTGCGAACAACAGCGTGGTGATCCCGTCCCAGAGCAGCATCGCCATCACGGTGCGCCGCAGCGCCCGGTCCACGAAGAACGCGCCCACCGTGTTGCCGAGCGCCATGCCGAGCCCGAGCATCACCAGCACCAGCGGGATCAACGCCACCGGCATGTGCGTCACTGCGGCCAGGGCCGGCGTGATAAAGGTGTAGACCGCGAACAGCCCGCCGAACCCGACCGCTCCCGTGGCCAGCGCCAGCCACACCTGCAGCCGCGCCAGCGCGCCCAGCTCCGTCAACGGCGACGCCCCGTCCGCCGCCGGGATCGCCGGCAGGAACACCGCCAGCAGCGCCAGGGTCAGCACCGAAAGCCCGCCCACCACCCAGTACGCCAGGTGCCAGTCGATGAAGCTGCCGCACCACGCCGCAAGGGGTGCTCCGAGGATGGTGGAGATGGTCAGGCCGAGCATCATCCGTCCCACCGCCCGCGCACGCTCGTCATGCGTCACCATGGACGCCGCGACCAGCGCCGCCACCCCGAAGAAGGCGCCATGCGGCAGGCCGCTCAGGAAGCGGAACAGCCCGACGGTCCAGAAGCGGTCCGACGACGCGCTGAACAGGTTGCCGACCGCATACAGCGCCATCATCCCCATCAGCAGGCGGTGCCGCGGCATGCGCGCGCACAGCACGGTGATGACTGGGGCGCCTACCACCACGCCCAACGCATACAGGCTGATCAGCAGGCCGGCCCGCGGCACCGTCACGCGCAGGCTCCCCGCGACCGCCGGAAGCAACCCCATCATGGAGAACTCCCCGGTGCCGATGGTGAAGGTGCCGACCGCCAGCGCCGCGATCGCCCAGCCCCGTCCATGGGGCGCGATCACCGGCGCGCGAACGGGCGGGGCGTCCAACAGGATTTCGGTCATCCGACAACAATCTCCGGGACGGCACGCCTCATATCGTGCACCGCAACATCCCGGCGACCAAGGGCCCCTGCCACCCGGCAGCCGTTCGCGGATCGCCTGCCGACCTCCCCGGTCGATGCCCGATCAGCGTTTCCGCCCACGCCCGCTCAGCGTTTCGCGGATGCCCGCTCGGGGCGCCGGGTCAGCACCCCACCCGATCCCCCGGCCCTTGCTCCGCGAGGTGCGCGACCAGCGCCGCACCCGCCTCGACCAGCCGCCCGGTGATCGCCGCCCCGGTCGCAGCCGAGCAAAGGCGGGCGTCCCCGGTCACCGCGCTGTCGCCGAGCTCCACCGGTACTCCGATCTCGATCCCGCCCAGCCGCGCGGTGCCGAAACCCACCACTTCCAGCCCGCCCACCCGTCTCGGCGGCGCCGGCCCAGACGGAACCAGGTCGAGCCGCACCAGCTCCGGGAACAGGTGCATCGCCACGCTGAACAGCGGGTCCGCGCCGTGCCCGGCCGAGCGC
>CAXSHC010000072.1:0-7383 GCA_964236745.1 uncultured Acetobacteraceae bacterium | reverse complement strand
TCCGGCAGCATCGCCCCCGCCACCTTCCAAAGGTGCAGGCACGGCACCAGCACCCCGCGCGACAGCAGCACCTCCTGCGTCGCGTCGTGCACCGCCTGAGCGTTGCCGCCATGGCCGTTGATCACCAGCAGCCGCACCACGTCGTGCCGCAGCAATCCGTGCAGCATGTCGCGCAGCACCAGGCGCAGGGTGCCCTGTTCCAGCGCGATGCCGCCGATGCGGCTGCCGAAGAAGTCGCGGCCGCCAAATGGCAGCACCGGGGCGACCAGCGCGTCGTGCCCGACCCGGATCGCCGCCGTGGCGATCAGCTCCGCCACCCGCTCGGCCAGCTTGTAGTCGCCCATCGGCCCGTGCGGTCCCTGGTCCTCCAGGCTGCCGAGCGGCAGCAGCACGGTGGCGCCTGCGCCGAGCCGGTCCGCCGCTTCCACGCTCGTCAACGTGCCGAGCCGCACCTTCGCGGCGAAATCGTTCGGAACGGCATCGGCCAAGGCGGTGCTCCTGGACATGTGCCCGGCCGCGCCGCTTGACGATGCCGGGTGCTGCCGGGATACCGGCGCGGCGTCGAGGATGAGGACCACGGATGGGCAGGATTCGGATCGTGCTGCCGGCGATGATGTGCGGCCTGGTGGCCTGCGGCGCAACCGCGCCAGCACTCGCCGCCCCCAGCCCGGGAGCCGGGTGGAGCGCCACGCAATGCGGACGCGAACCCGCGGCGCCGTCGGTCGATACCACGACGGTCGACCGCTACAACGCCAGCGTCGATCGCGTCACCGCCTACGAGCGCGCCGCACGCAGCTACAACGGCTGCGTGTCCAAGGCGGCAACGACCGAGCAGACCGCGATCAGCAACGAGGCGCGCGTGCGGATCGACGCCATCCAGGGCGTCAGCGGCGGGGTGCAGAAGCGGATCGCCGCCAACTTCTCCGCCCTGACCAGCGCGCTCCGCGCCGGCGTACCGAAGCTGCAGCCGTCCAGGCCGTCGCACTGACCGCCCCCACCTCCGAACGGTTTCCCGGGCCCTACTGCAGGCTGGTCGGCCAGCGTGCCAGCCGCGCCCGGTCCTGTTCCGGGGAAAGGTCGTGCGGCCCCTGCGCCACCTGCATCGGCAGGCCGGGGATCTGTTCCGGATGCGCCCAGCAATCCACGCCGGCGAGGCTGCGCGTGCAGTAGGGCTGCGGCGGCACCGGCGGGTCGACCGGCCGGCAATAGCTTTGCCCCTCGTCCAGCCGCACCACCGAGCAGTCACGCCCGGTCACGGCGGAGTACACTATGTCCGGCATCGACCGGTGGAAGATGGCGATGTCCGCCCCCACCCCGGCGGTGAGGGGGATCACGGTCGCGGGCACGCAGCCGCCAAGCCACGTCAGCACGAAGGCGCAGAACAGCGGGATCAGCAGAAGCACGTGTTGCCTGTTCATGGCGCCATCCTGCACGGCGATGATGAACGGATCCTCAACGGCCCGGCCCGCCATCCCCTGGCGCTATGGGTTTGCCCGCGGCAAGCGCCGCCGCTATGGTCCGGCCGCCGGCGCGCCCCCTTGCGGAACGTGCCCAGGGAGCTCGGACTGCACGTGGTCGACGACATCTTCAGCGAGATCGACGCGGATCTTCGCGGCGAGCGCACGCGCGCCCGGACCCGTCGGCTGGCGGTCGCGGGCCTGGCGGTGCTGGTCGCGGTCGGGCTCGCGATCGGCCTGTGGCAGTACCTGCATTATCGCCAGCAGCAGCGGGCTGCTTCCGTCGCGCAGGCTTACTTCGCAGCACAGAAGGACGCCGACACCGCGCCGCTCGCCGCCGCCGGCCCCGACGCCCCGCCGACACCCGAGCAGGTACGCGCCGTCGGCGAGTTCGCCGCCGTCGCCGCCAAGGCCCCGCAAGGCTTCGCCACCCTGTCGCGCCTGCGCATGGCAGCGCTGGACTGGAAGAACGACCACAACGCGGCGCTCGACCTGTGGAACCGCATCGCCTGGGATCGCGGCGCCGACCCCGACCTGCGCGGCCTGGCCACCCTGTGCTGGGTGCAGCACCAGACCGACGATGCCGATCCCGGCCTGCTCAAGGCCCGCCTGCGCGACATCCTCGTGCCCGCGAGCCCCTGGCACCTGCTGGCGCTGGAAGCCGATGCGCTGATCGACCTGCGCCTCGGCCACGTCGCGGACGCGAAGCGCAAGCTCACCAGGGTGTCCGAGGATGGTGCCGCCTCCGAATCCGAGCGCGCCCGGGCCAGCGGCCTCCTCGACACCCTCGACACGGCGAAGACCGGCGGATGATGCACCAGCACGACGACCTCGACCTTTGTTCCACCCGGGACCGCGCCGCATCGGTGCGGCTCAACCGTCGCGCGGTGCTCCTGGGCGGCCTCGGCGCCTTGTCGCTGCCGCTCGCCGGCTGCGGCATCTTCGAGGACGACAAGAAGCCCGTGCTGGCCGGCCGCCGCGAGGACGTGCTCAGCGTCGGCGCCGGCCTCACCGTGGACGAGACCGACACCACCCCGATCTCCCTGCCCGAAGCAGTGGTCGACACCGACTGGCAGCAGCCGGGACGGGTGCCGAGCCACGAGTCCGTCAACGCCCGCATCAACGGCACGCGCCGGATCTGGAGCACGCGCCTTGGCACCGGTGCCGGCAACCGTGGCGTGCTGGCCGCCGAGCCGGTGGTCGCAAACGGTCGGATATACGCCATGGACGCGAACGGCGTGGTCGGCGCCTTCGACCTGTCCAGCGGCGCGCGGCTCTGGCGCACCGACACCAAGCCGAAGAAGAGCCGCTCCTCCAACATCGGCGGCGGCCTGACCTACGCCGACGGCACGGTGTTCGTGGTGGACGGCGTGGCCGAATCCCTGGCGCTCGACGCTGCCAACGGCACCAGCCGCTGGCGCACCGGCGTCGGCACCCCCGGCCGCTCGGCGCCCACCGTGGTCGAGGGACGCATGTTCTTCGGCACCATCGACGAGAAGCTGTTCGCGCTGGACGCCGCCATCGGCAAGCAGCTCTGGATGTACCAGGCCACCGCCTCCGAAACCATCGTGTTCGGCCAGCCAGCCCCGGCCGTGGAAGGCGGTACGGTGCTGGCCGGCTTCGGTTCCGGCGACATCGCCGCCATACGCGCCGAGACCGGCGAGCTGCTGTGGAGCGACACGCTAGGCTCCACCGGCGGCCGCAACTCCATTCTCGACTTCTCCTCGGTGCACGGCCTGCCGGTGATCTCGGGTGGCACCGCCTACGTGATCAGCGTCGGCCAGGTGCTGACCGCGATCGACCTCCGCTCCGGCCGCAGGCTGTGGGAGCGCACCGTCGCCGGCAAGGACGGGCTGGTGGTGGTGGATGAATGGCTGTTCCTGCTCAGCCAGGACCAGCAGCTCGCCTGCCTGGACAAGACCAACGGCCACGTGCGTTGGGTCACCACGCTGCCCCGGTTCCGACGCCCCAAGCCCGGCAAGGGCCCGATCGGACGGAGCGGCCCGTTGCTGGCGAACGGCCAGCTGCTGTGCGTCAGCGACTTCCCCAACCAGGGCATGATCAGCGTGGACGCCCTGACCGGCAAGCTCGGCAACACCACCAAGGTGTCCAGTCTGATCGCCATGACGCCGATCGCCGCCGGTGGCCACATGCTGGCTATCAGCGAGGACGGCATGCTGTCCGCCTATGGCTAGGCGTTCCATGGATCATTCCCGATGAGGCGCGGCAGCCGGTCGGCGACACCAGTTTCCGACACCACGCCGTTCAACCTCCTGCCGGTGGTCGTGATCGCCGGGCGGCCGAACGTCGGCAAGTCGACCCTGTTCAACCGCTTGTCGGGCCGACGCAGTGCTATTGTTTCCGACACCCCCGGCGTGACCCGCGACCGCAAGGACGCGGAAGCCGTGCTGCGTGGCAGGCGGGTGCGCCTGATCGACACCGCCGGGCTGGAGGAAGCCGCCCCCGACAGCCTCTACGGCCGTATGCGCGCTTCTTCCGAGCACGCGGTGGCGGAAGCCGACCTGGTGTTGTTCTGCATCGACGCCCGCGCCGGCATCACCCCGGCGGACGGCCATTTCGCCGCCTGGCTCAGGCGACAGGGCCGGCCGGTACTGCTGGTCGCCAACAAGGCCGAAGGCCGCGCCGGCACCGCGGCGGCCCTGGAAGCCTACAGCCTCGGCCTCGGCAGCCCGCTCGCGGTATCCGCCGAGCACGGCGAGGGTTTGGCGGACCTGATGGGCGAGATCGCGGAGCGCTTGCCGTCCCCGGACGCGTCGTCGGACGCGGCACCCGTGGCGGAAGCGGACGAGCCCGCCTTTGAGGATATCGGCGAGAACGACGAGATCGTCCTGCCGCCGCGTCCGCCGGGCCCTCTCCGGCTGGCGATCATCGGCCGCCCTAACGCCGGCAAGTCCACGTTGCTGAACCGCCTGCTGGGCCAGGAGCGGATGATCACCGGCCCGGAGCCGGGCCTCACCCGCGACGCGGTGTCGGTGCAGCTGTCCGACGCCCACGGCCCGATCGAGCTGGTCGACACCGCTGGCCTGCGGCGCAAGGCGCGCATCGAGGCCGAGCTCGAGAAGATGTCGGTGTCGGCGTCCCTGGAAGCGCTGAAGATGGCCGAGATCGTGGTGCTGGCGATCGACGCCACGCTCGGCGTGCACGACCAGGACCTGCAGATCGCCCGCCTGATCGAGCGCGAAGGCCGCGGCTGCGTGCTGGCTTTGAACAAGTGGGACGCCGTGGAGGACCGGGTCGCCACGCGCAAGGCGATCTCCGACCGGATCGAGTTCTCGTTGTCGCAGATGCGCGGCATCCCGGTGGTGTCGTTCTCGGCGCTGACCGGCGCCGGGATCGGGAAGCTGCTGCCGGTCGTGCGCACAGCGCACGAGGTGTGGAACAAGCGGATTCCGACCGGCGCCCTCAATCGCTGGTTCGAAGGGGCGCTGGAGCGGCACGCGCCACCGCTTGTCGAGGGTCGTCGCCTGAAGCTGCGCTACATGACCCAGGCCAAGGCGCGTCCCCCGACCTTCATCCTGTTCGGCACGCGGGCCGAGATGCTGCCGGAGGACTACTCGCGCTACCTGGTCAACGGGTTGCGGGAAACCTTTGGCATGCCCGGGACGCCGATTCGGTTGCTGCTGCGCGGAACGAAAAACCCCTTCTCCTCCGGTCGTTGATCCGGCCGGGGCAGGGGTGCCGCCGGCCACGCCGCCTACGGCCGCCTCTGGCCCTGAGCCTGGGTCACGACCCTGGCGGAGTCCCCCGGCTAGCTCGGATGGGCGGCCGCCTCCGGCGCGTCGGGCTCCGCATCCTCCGCCGTCTCGTCCGACGGTTCGGTCGAGTCTGTGCCACCGACGCGGGCAGCCTGCTTCTCGCGCAGCTTGGCTTCCTTCTTCGCCGCTTTGGCCCGGTCGCGCTCAGCCTTCTGGAAGTTGTAGTTCACCTTGTAGGCCATGATGTTCCTTTCTCGTCTGCCGACGATCGTCTGGCAGACAAACTACCCCAGCATGCGGTCCGCGTCAGCCCGCCAGGGTCGCGCGATCAAAGCCCGACCTGTCGGCCGATCTGCACGTAGCGATCGGCCGGGAGGTCGAAGCGGTCCACCAGGTGTACCGCGTTCCGATACATGACCCCGAACAACCGCCGGCGCCACCCCGTCAGGCGCGGCCGTGCGAGGCCCTGGTGGGCTGCGTTGGCGCGACGCACCACCTCATCGCGGCCGCCGATGAACACCGCCTCCTGCGGCACCACGGGACAGCCCTGGTGCGTCGCCTCCCCGAGCGTCGCCTGCAGCAGCGGGATCTCCACGAAGCCGAAGCGGGCGATCACGTGCCACACCCCGCCGCCGTAGCGCTGCAGCGTGATCCGCTCCTCCGGCGGCACACGCGGCACCGGCTCGAACGCCACCGTGAGCGTCACCACATGCTCCTGCAGTGCACCGAACTGGTCGATGTGCCCCACCATGTTGGGCGGAATCGGCTCGCGCAGCGGGGTCAGGAACACCGCCGTGCCGGGCACGCGCGGCACATGGCCTTCGGCAAGCCGCTTCAGGAAGCGGTCTGGGGCCACCACGCGCTCCGCCCCCGACGCGCGAAGTGCTGCGACGCCCTGCCGCCAGGTGCTCATGACTGTGAACACCAGCGCGCCGGCGAGCAGGGGCACGAAGCCGCCTTCCGCGATCTTGAGCAGGTTGGCCGAGAAGAAGGCGAGGTCGATGACGAGAAACGCGGCCGCCGGCGGAAGTGCCGCCGCCACGCTCCACCGCGCGACGTGGCGCAGGTAGGAGTAGAGCAGGGTGGTGGTGAGCAGCATGGTGGTCGACACCGCCATGCCATACGCCCCAGCCAGGCGTGCGGAGGAGCCGAACCCGATCGTCAGCGCCAGGGTGAACAGCATCATCACCCAGTTCACCACCGGCACGTAGATCTGGCCGTACTCCTTGTCCGAGGTCTGCCTGATGTTGAGGCCGGGAAACCAGCCGAGCTGGATCGCCTGGCGGGTCATGGAGAACACCCCGGTGATGATCGCCTGGCTGGCGATCACCGTGGCGGCCGTGGCGAGGATCACCACCGGCCAGATCGCGACAGGGAACACCGCGTGCGGGATGATGCCGTAGAACGGGTTGTCCGGCAGCTTCTCTAATCCGATCAGGCTTGCCGACTGCCCGGCGTAGCAGCACAGCAGCGCCGGCAGCACCACCCCGTACCACGACAACCGGACCGGCAGCCGCCCGATATGCCCCATGTCGGCATACAGCGCTTCCGCCCCGGTCAGCGCCAGGAACACGCCCCCCAGCACCGCGAGGCTCTTCCAATGCCCGCCGGCGAGAAAGCGGATGCCGTGCCGCGGATCGATCGCCCACAGCACCTCCGGATGTCGTAGGGTCGCGATCGCGCCGAGGATGCCGATGGTGGCGAACCAGCACAGCATGACCGGCCCGAACAGGATGCCGATCCGCGCAGTGCCGACCGGCTGCAGCGCGAACAGGCCGAGCAGCACGACCGCGGCCGTCGGCAGTACCCAATGGCCCAGCGCCGGGGTCGCCACCTTGACCCCCTCGATCGCGCTGAGCACCGAGATCGCCGGGGTGAGGATGCCATCGCCGTAGAGCAGGGCGCCGCCGAATAGCCCCAGCGTCAGCAGCAGGGCGGTGACGCGCCCACTCCGGTTCGGGCGGGTCACCGTGTCCTCCTCGTCCTCCGGCACCATGCCGGTCACGAGTGCTGTCAGCGCCAGGATGCCGCCTTCGCCGCGGTTGTCCGCGCGCATCACGAACAGGCAGTACTTGATCGCCACCACGATGATCAGCGCCCAGACGATCAGCGACAGCACGCCCAGCACCGACGACGTGCTCAGCCGTCCCCCGGTCGTCTCCAGCACCGTCTGCATGGTGTAGAGCGGGCTGGTGCCAAGGTCGCCGTAG
>CAXSHC010000071.1:7235-10281 GCA_964236745.1 uncultured Acetobacteraceae bacterium | reverse complement strand
GTGCAGCGGCCGCTCCAGCTCCAGCGCCAGCAGGTCTGGCACCGCCGCCAGCGCGGAAGCCACGAAGCCCTTCATGTCCACCGCCCCGCGCGCGGTGGCGCGTCCGTTCGCCACCTGCAGCGCGAACGGATCGGTGCTCCAGTCCTGCCCGTCCACCGGCACCGTGTCGACATGGCCGGACAAGGCGAGCCCGCCTTCCCGCTCCGGGCCGACCAGGGCATGAAGGTTGGCCTTGGTCCCCGAGGCGTCGAAGCTCAGCCGGCTGGAAACCCCGAACCCGTCGAGGTAGTCGCGTATCCAGTCCACCAGCTGGAGGTTGCTGTTGCGGCTGGTCGTATCGAACGCGACCAGATGTTCCAGGATCTCGATGGTGGACAAGCGCTCCGGACTTCGCATGGACAGCATCCTATACGCGACAGGTATGGCGGCAATGGGCGCCGAACGCCGCCGGCACGGCGCGCGCGGTGCCGAACCCTTGCCGCGAACCGTGCACGCCGCCAGGATCGACATAACCAGATGCCGAACCCTTCTCCCGGTCTGCACCCGCTGCACCGCGCCTGGCAGGCCCTGCCGGCGCGGTCGCGCCGCCTTTGGCTGGCGCGCGGCAGCGCGTGGCTGGCGCCGCGACCGGACCCCACGCCGCCGGAACGATGCGGCGGGATCGTGGTCGGCGGCGAGATCGACCGCAGCTCCGGCCTTGGCGAGGGCGCCCGCATCATGGCACGGGCGCTCCAACGAATCGGTGTTCCCCACACCGCGATCACTGCCGGACCCGGAATGCGCGATTCCGGCACCGCGATCTGGCCGGACCGGGCGGCGCTGGTGCTGCACGTCAACGCTCCCCAGCTTCCTGCCGCCCTGATCGGGCTCGGCCGACGCGCGCTGCGTGGGCGCCGGGTGATCGGCTACTGGGCGTGGGAGCTGCCCGTGGTGCCTGACATCTGGCGGCCGGCACTCGCCCACGTGCATGAGGCGTGGGTGCCGTCCCGCTTCACCGCCGCCGCCTTGGAGCCGCTTCTGCCCGGCCGCGTGCGCGTGGTGCCGCATCCCGTGGCGCTGGTGCCGCCGGTGCCGTCCGCACTGGACCGGCAGGCGTTCGGGCTACCGGACCGGGCGGTGGTGGTGCTGTGCTCGTTCAACCTGGCGTCCAGCTTCGCGCGAAAGAACCCCCTTGCCGCGGTTCGGGCGTTCCGGGACGCGTTCGGCGATCGCACCGACCGGCTGCTTTTGTTGAAAGTGGGCCACACCGAGCACTACGGCGCCGATCTTCGGCTTCTCCAGGACGCGCTGGCGGGCGCTGCCAACATGCGCCTGGAAACGCGCATGCTGCCGGACGCCGATACACACGCCCTGACCCGGGCTTGCGACGTGGTGCTTTCGCTGCACCGTAGCGAAGGCTTCGGTCTGGTGCCGGCGCAGGCGATGCTGCTCGGCCGCCCGGTGATCGCGACGGACTGGTCCGCCACTGCCGAGTTCCTGGACCACACCTGCGGGATGCCGATCGGCTACCGCCTGATCCCGGCCCGCGATCCCCGCGGCGTGTTCGAGGCCCCCGGCGCCGTGTGGGCCGAGGCCGAGGTGGGGCAGGCGGCGGACGCGCTGCGCCTGCTGGCAGGCTCGCCCGAGCGGCGCAGGGCACTCGGGCAGGCCGCCTTCGCCGCGGCGAGCCTGCGCCTCGATGGGCGGCCGTTGCGCGCGGCCCTCGACGCCATCGGGGCGCCGCGCGCGTGACTACCCTGCCGCCGCCGATCCGTGTGCTGGTGTGGCAATGGGGCCGACGTGGTGCCGGGCCGCGCGTGGCGATCGAGATGGCGGCCGGGCTCGATGCGCTGCCCGACTGCCGGGCGGTGCTGTCCCTGTCCACCGGCGCCGAGATCCTGAACCGCCATCCCGCCCCGGCGGACGCCCTGCTGGTGCCGACCTACCGCAACCTGTCGGGCTACCTCATCCGCCTGCTCGGCGTGTCGTTTCGCCGGCGTGCCTTGTCCCGCCGCGTCGCGTTGCTGCGCCCGGATGTGGCGATCTGCGCCATGCCGGGCCCGCTCGACCTGGAGATGGCGGCGGCCCTGCGACGGCTCGGCATCCCGTTCCTGGTGGTGGTGCACGATGCTGACCGCCATCCGGGTGACGGCTCGCCGGCTCAGACCCTGCTGCAGCGGCGCCTGATCGCCCGTTCCGACGGCCTGGTGGCGCTGTCCCGCCACGTCGCCGACCGGCTGGCGCAGCAGGGCGCTGTCGCCGGGCGGGCGCTGCTGATGGCGAGCCTGCCGCCCTTCGTGTTCGGCCCCCTGCCGCCGCCGCCCTTGTCGCATGGCGGCCGGCTGCGCCTGCTCTGCTTCGGCCGTCTACTGCCCTACAAGGGCCTCGACCTGCTGGCCGACGCGCTCGCCGCTCCCGGCCTGGAGCACGGGCTCGTGGTGCGCGTGGTGGGGCAGGGGCCATCCAGTCCCGAGCTGTTGCGCTTGGCCGCGACCCCTGGCGTGTCGGTGGAGAACCGCTGGGTGCCGGAACACGAGATCGCGGCGCTGATTGCCTGGGCCGACGCGGTGATCCTGCCTTATCGCGAGGCTAGCCAGAGCGGCGTCGCCGCCGCCGCCATCGCCGCCCGGCGCTGGGTGGTGGCCACACGCGTCGGCGGCCTGGTCGAGCAGTTTTGCGGGGAAGCGGGCGCGATCATGTGCGGCGCCGACCCGGGCGAGCTGCGACGCGCGATCGAGACCCTGCTCGCCGATCCGCCGCCGCTGCCGGATGCCGCCGCCGATCCCCGCAGCACCTGGTCCGGCGAGGCGGCACGGCTGCTGCACGGAATCAGGCGGGAAGTCGTGCGGCATGGCGATGCCCGGCTTCCCGTTCTCCGGCCTGCGGAACCCGCACCCCTAGACCCGGCCACCGCACGCTAGCCAGAGGCGCCGCCGCCCGGGGCATCTGCCGGGATGCCGTCCGGAGCACCAAGCGGTTCTAGGCGATCGCCCTTCGCGTTGTCCTACGCGTCGGCGGACGACGAGAAGGCGTCCATGAACTTCTCGAAGATGTTCTCCTTGCTTCT
>CAXSHC010000071.1:0-7225 GCA_964236745.1 uncultured Acetobacteraceae bacterium | reverse complement strand
TCTTGTCCGGAGGCGCGATCGGGCTGCCTGATTGAACGGAGGAAACCTCCGACATGGGGCGATCCTTCAAGTGAATGACCCATCGAGCCTGCCGGCATTCCGGCTGGCCCTCAACCTTGCCATCCGCCGTTCAGCCCGCCGCCTGCCGGCCCTCGTACACCTTTAAACGTCCCCCGAGCAGCTTCTCGATCGCCCGCAACGACGCCCGTTCCGACGGCGCACATAAGGTGATGGCGATCCCCCGCGCCCCCGCCCGGGCGGTGCGCCCGACGCGGTGCACATAGGCTTCCGCCACCTCCGGCAGCTCGAAGTTCACCACGTGCGTCAGCCCCTCGATGTCGAGCCCGCGCGCCGCCACGTCGGTCGCCACCAGCACCGGGAACGCCCCCGCCCGGAATTCCGCCAGGGTGCGGTCGCGCTGCCCCTGGCTCTTGTCGCCGTGGATCACTCCCGCGCGCAGCCCGGCCGCGTCCAGCGCTGCGACCAGCGCGTCGGCGCCCTGCCGGGTGCGGGTGAACACCAGGGTGCGCTCCATGCGCCCGCGCCGGAGCAGCTCGACCAGCAGCGCCGGCTTCTCGCGCGGCCCGAGGAACACCACCCGCTGGTCGATCCGCGGCGCCGGCGACGCGACCGGCCCCGCCGCCACCGATACCGGGTCGCGCAGCAGCTGGCGCGCCAGCGCCGCAATCGGCGCCGGCATGGTGGCCGAGAACAGCAGCGCCTGCCGGTCCGGCGGCAGCGCAGACGCGATCCGGCGCACCTCGTCGTTGAAGCCGAGGTCCAGCATGTGGTCGGCCTCGTCCAGCACCAGGATCGACACCCGGTCGAGCCGGAGGCTGCCGCCGGCCATGTGGTCCAGCAGGCGCCCCGGCGTCGCCACCACCACGTCCACCCCGCTCACCAGGGCCGGCAACTGCCTCGCCTTCGGCACGCCCCCCACCAGCACCGCCGCGCGCAGCCCAGTGCCCCGCCCAAGCATGCGTACCGCGTCGCCGATCTGGGCCGCCAGCTCCCGGGTCGGCACCAGGACCAGCGCACGGCACTGCTTCGGCCCGGCGCCGGGCTGGTCCGCCATCAGCCGGTGCAGGATCGGCAGCACGAAGGCGGCGGTCTTGCCGGTCCCGGTCTGCGCGAGGCCCTGTACGTCTCGCCCGGCCAGCACTGGCGGGATCGCCTGCGCCTGGATCGGGGTGGGTTCCCGGAACCCGGCCCGACGCAGCGCGGCCAGCAGCGGTTCGGCCAAGCCAAGTGTCGAGAAGTCGTTCATGGGGCTCCATCATCCGCAAAGCGCGGCGTCCCGGATGGGCACGGGGTTGGACGGCGGCGCGTCCCGGCTGTCAAGACCGCGGCGGCTTTAATCAAACCCGGCATCCGGCATCGATAGCGACGCGGTTCCTGACGCTTGGAACCTTATCGATCATGTAAAAGGCTAAAATATCCAATTAATAATACAACCGTATTTCAGTATTCCGTTGTATCGCGCAGATTCAAGCAGTACAGCCCGCTTCATGTAAGCTCGTTGTAGGTAAAGAACGATGGCCGACACGTTTGTAGCCCTGAACCTGTCCGGCGCGACGTTCGTTGACGGAAGCACGCTGTCGGGAAGCTGGACGGCCGAGTATGATGATAACGGCAACCTCGTTGCCGTTATCAACCCCGATCTGACGGTCACCGCGACGGACGGTACGCAAACCACCTTCACCAACGCAAATGCCGTTTCGGGCAACAACAACGCGTTCCAGTTTTTCTCCCAGGGCAATGGCGGAGGATTCTACAACCTTTACCTCGACTGGAACGGCGAAAATCCGACCACGCTGAGTGCCGGTGGCTCGACCTACACGTCCATCGTGGACCCTGCCGGCAACACCACGACGCTTTCCGCGCTCGGGACCGTCAGCAACGTGACCAACCCTGTGACGGGCACGATCCACGGCGCCGTGTTCTCGGACGGTTCGACGCTGTCCGGAACCTGGACCGCGATCTACGACGCCAGCGGCACCCTGGTCGGCGTCGAGAACGCTTCTTTCACCGTGACCGGCCCCCAGGGCTCGACCACCTTCACAGAGGCCGGAACCCTTCCCTACGCCGACTCGCCAACGTCGAACTCGTTTGAGATCCATTTCCAGTCCCAAACGGATAACGGAGGCGGCTACCAGTCGCTTTACGTCGACTGGAAGAGCCAGAACCCGAGCTCGCTGTACGAAGGCACACCGTCGCTCTACACCTCCGTCGTCAATACCAGCGCCGACGGATCCAACACGCCGATCCGCCTCATCAACGACGGCACCACCGGACAGGGCAGCATTCCGACCATCAGCGGGCTGCCCACCACGGAAAGCGGAAGCGACGCCGCCGCCCTCATGCCTTTCGCCGGCATCGCGGTTTCAAACAGCGATGGCGACGCGCTCAGCGCCACCATCACCCTGAGCGACGACAACGGCCTCACGAACGACAACGGCTCCCTCACGGGCACCGGCGTAACCTACAGCGGAACCGGCACCTACACGGTCTCCGCAAGCACGACCGCGCAGCTCAACAGCGATCTGCAATCGGTCACCTTCACGCCGACCCAGGGTGAGGCTGCCTCTGGAACCGAGATCGACACGCGCATCGCGTTGGCCATCAACGACAGCGACGGCTCGGTGTCGGCCTCCACCGCGCTCGCCATCACCGCCACCTGCTTCCTGTCCGGCACGCTGATCGCCACCCCGGACGGGGAAGTCGCGGTGGAACATCTGCAGGCCGGCGACCTGATAACGGTGCTGGAGCAGGGCTCGCCTGTGGCGCGCCCCATCCGCTGGGCCGGATTCGGCCGAATGGAGGCCGACCGTCACGAGCATTGCGACGCATGCTTCCCAGTGCGCATCCGCGCGGGCGCGTTTGCGGACGGCCAGCCCCGGCGCGACCTGCTGGTGACGCCCGAGCACTGCGTGCTGGCCGACGGCGGCCTGATCCCGGTCCGCATGCTGGTCAACGGCGCCTCGATCCTGGTGGACCACTCCATCCCGGACTACGCGTTCTTCCACCTCGAGCTCGGCCGGCACGGCATCCTGCTGGCGGAAGGGCTGCCGACCGAAAGCTACCTCGACACCGGCAACCGGTCCTGCTTCGACGCGGACGACGCGGACGCCGTCAAGCTAACGCATCTCTCCGCCACCGCGGCGCCACTCCTGACCGCGCGCGATCAGGTCGAGCCCCTGTGGCGGCGCCTCCGGGACCGCGCGGCCGGGCTCGGCCTGCCGGTGCCGGCGTTGCGGCGCACGATCAGCCGCGATCCTGCGCTGCGTGTGGCGCTCGACAATGGTTGCATGGTGGACGCCCATGCTCTGCACGGCGACCGCCACATGTTCCGGATCCCACGCGGCCGGAGCGCCATCCGTCTCCTGTCGCGCAGCGCCGTGCCGGCCGAAGTAGTCGGGCCGTTCCACGACGACCGCCGCCGGCTGGGCGTCGCCGTAGACAGGATCATGCTCTGGCAGGACGACCGGGCACGCGAACTGCGGGTGGACCGGCTGGCGCTTGCCGGCTGGCATGCGCCCGAAGGAGATCGCCGCTGGACCAACGGCAACGCCCAACTGGGGCTGCCCCCGGTGGACTCCGACACCATTCTCGATGTCCGGGTCGTCGCCGTCATGGATCGGGCTGTTCCTGCCTGATCCGCATCAAGGAAGCCGGCGGGGGCGGCATCCGGCGGGGCAGCCTTGCGCCCCGGAGCCGCTGCTCCGATTGACGGCAACAAGACTGCCCCGCACAAGCACGCCATGCTTGACCAATGGGTGCGGGAGAAGGAGCCGGCCGGCGGGCGGGATGCACCGGTTCCCGGGCTGATCCTTTCCGAAGGCTATGCCGGGCTCCAGGCCCAGGCATTCGGGCTCGCCGAGCGCGCCGGCATCGCCGCCGACCATCGCACCCTGGTCCCGCTGGCCCCGTGGCGCTGGATGGCCGCCCGCACCTGGCCCAGGCCACTCACCGCCGTGGACGGGCTCCTCGACCTTCCTCCCGGGCTGCTGCTCACCGTGGGCGGCACCGCCGCCGCCGTGGGCGTCGCGCTGCGCCGGCAAGGCAGGCGTGTAGTGCAGATCCAGAACCCGCGCATGCGCCTCGACCGCTTCGACCTAGTGGTGGCCAACCACCACGACGAGATTTCAGGCCCCAACGTCCTGCTGTCGCGCACCGCGCTGCACCGCGTCACCCCGGCCGTGCTGGCCGACGCCCGCCAAACCTGGATGCCACGCTTCGCCCACCTGCCGCGTCCCCTGGTGGCGGTGCTGGTCGGTGGTTCCAACGGCCGGTTCCGGCTGGGGCCTGCGGAAGCGGAAGCGCTGGCACGGGGCCTTGCCGTCATGCACCGCAACGACAGGGTTGGCCTCGCCGTCACCCCGTCGCGGCGCACGGGAAACGCGGTGCGTGCCATTCTGGATCGCCACCTGTCCCCGCTTGGCGCCTTCGTGTGGGACATGACCGGCCCCAACCCTTATCTCGGTCTGCTCGCCTGCGCCGACAGCATCGTCGTCACCGCCGACAGCGTGTCCATGGTGTCTGAAGCCGCCGCCACCGCTGCGCCGGTCGCCGTGGTGAGACTGCCCGGCCGCTCCCGCCGGATCGAGCTGTTCCTGGGCGGCCTGGTGGGTGCCGGCCGCGTCCGGATGTTCGACGCGACGCTGCAACACGAGGAGGCGACCCCGCTGGACGACACCGCAACGGTTGCTGCCGAGCTGTGCCGCCGCCTGGGCCTGCCCGACCCGTCACACCCATAGCGCCCGGAGCCGAAGCGCCATGCTCGACATCCACACCTATGACGCGCGCCAGGGCGGCAACGTGCTCTATAAGGCGCTGGCGCACCCGCTCGCGGCCGAAGCCTTGTCCATACTTGGCAACCGCCTGCGCCGCCAGGGTTCGCTCGCGGTGTTCGACCCCGACGGCGCCGCCGGCATGCTGTTCGCGCTGCATCCCGACCTTCCTCCCGTCACCGCCTGCCTGGTCCAGGACGTGTCGCTGGTCGGCCGCCCGATGCTGGGCACCGAGGCGATGCCGCTCACCGCCCTGCCGTCCTGCGAGGCGTCCACCCTGCTGGTGACCGCGTTCGACGCCGCCCGCATCCTGGCCCGGATCGGCCACCTCCTGCCGCGCGGCATGCAGGTGGCGACGCTGGACGATGCCCGGTTACCCTCCGACATGCTGACCTCGCGGCGTGCCTACCTCGACCGGCTCAACTTCGCCACCAACTATGCCTTTTTCCGCGACGCCGACGGCCTTTCCACCCGGCTGGTCTCGGCGAACTACTGGGCCTCCTACGGCGCCCGCGCGGTCAGGCTCTGGCTGCGGTTGTTCGACGCCGACGGCCATCCCCTGGCCACCTGGGAGGAATCCTTGCCCGCAGGCGCCGGCGGCATCAGCATCGACAGCCGCGAGGTGCGACGGCGCTTCGGCCTGCTCCCGTTCCGCGGCCAGCTGTTCATCCACGCGATCAACGTGTCCGGCCACGACGTGGTCAAGTATGCGCTGGACACCTTCGACAACGGCGACGGGGAGGGCGGCAACAGCCTGTCTGTCACCCACGACGCCAACGCCTGGCCGTCCGACCGCTACGCCAACCTTCCCGCACCCCGTTCCGACGAGACCGTGGTGTTGTGGCTGCAGAACAGCCACGCCGCCGCCATCCCGGCCGGTGCGGTGAGCCTGGACCGCATGGGCGCCGAAGCCCCTGTGCCGCTGCCCTTCGCCGTTCCCCCCTACGCCAGCATCGCTGTGGACCTGTCCGCCCACCTGCCGGGCCTGCACTGGCCGGCGCAGGTCGAGCTCCGCGCCGGCCGCCACGTGGTGCGCCCGCGCTACGAGGTGACGCGCGGCCAACGCCGGCGTATCGCCCACCTCAACGTCGAGCGCGCCGATCTCCGCCCCGACCCGGGCATCCCGACCCTGCCGCCCACCCTCGGCCGCGGCTACCTGCTGCCGTTCCCGGTGCTTCCCCCCGACCGGTTCCGCTCCATCGTGCAACCCACCCCCATGGCCGAGCACCAGCGCGACCTGCCGCTCCGCCTGGACGTGTTCGACGCCGCCGGCTTCAAGGTCGCCGAACGTTTCCTCGGCTGCCTGGCGCGCGACCACGCCCTTGCCCTCGACCTGTCCGAGCTGGATGCTCCGGAAGGCCACGCCGAGCTGGTATACGATTTCCGCGACGGCGGCTCGGCGGATGGCTGGCTGCACGCCCTGGTACGCTACGAACACCGCGACAGCGGCCACGTCGCCGAGACCAGCTTCGGTGCCCACATCTTCAACACCGCCATGACCTATCGCGACGAGCCGCAATCCTATTCCGGCCCGCCGCCCGGCCTGTCCACGCGCTTGTTCCTGCGCCTCGGCGACCGGCGCCGCCGTTCGTTCGCGGCGATGATGTATCCCGCCTCCGCACGGTGGCACGCCAGCTCGCGCACCGAGCTCGTGCTGCACGCCGACACCGGCGAGGTGCTGGCCGAGCGACCGGTGGAGATCGCCTGCTCAGGGTCGGCCATGCTTTGGCCACACCGTCTGTTCAGCGAGGAGCTGCTCGCCCTGGCCGGCCCGAACGGCTACGTGCTGGTCCGCGACACAACCTGTCGCCTGTTCGGCTATCACGGCCTGATGGACGACGACGGTGCCTTCTCGCTCGACCACATGTTCGGGTTCTGAACGCCGGCATCAGGCCAACGACCCGCCGCGCGACCGGGCAACGCGTTCAGCACCGGCCCGACGGCGTCACGGCCTGTGCGTGGAGCCCCTGCCGGCTCGCCGCAGGAAGCGGCCCTGCTTGCCCGGCGCGCGATTTGCAGGGAAAGAAAAGCCATGGAAGCGTCGTCTCTCCTGCCTCCACGAGGCGTCGGGACCGGTTCCTTGAGCTTCTGCTGAGCGGTGAGCCTCGGCTGATGGGGCGAGGGCGACAAGGAAGCGCACCCCGCAAAGGGGGACACCGTCCCGCAGACGAGCAGCAAGACGTTGGCCGGAAGCGCTTCCGGATAACGGGCGTCATCTTTCATTCTGTCGAGCACGTGACAACCTGGCGAAGCCCCCCGGATCGTCACCTGCGATGCTGGAACCGATTTCCGCCGACCAGGAGCCTCGTGTCGTTCACGTCGTCATCGGCCGCTGACGATGTGCAGCATCGTTTTCAGCAGGGCTATGCCGCCCGCAAGCACGGCGACAATGGCTATCACGGTTGTCACCCAGAACCAGACGTTGCGCATCGACT
>CAXSHC010000070.1:3253-10403 GCA_964236745.1 uncultured Acetobacteraceae bacterium | reverse complement strand
AAGGGCCGGAAATGGCGGGCGATGAAGTCGAACTCGGCGGCGGGCCGGTCCACCGTCAGGCCGGACCGACCTGATCCGGCCCGGTGGACCCTTCGGCGCCGAAATCCTGCGGCCGAAGCCGGCGGCCGATGGCATCGAGCAGGCCGTTCACCATGCGCGGCTCCTCGCCGAAGAAGAAGCCGTGCGCGACATCGAGATACTCGTTGATCACCACCCGTCCGGGTGGCCCGTCCTGCATGGTCAGCTCGCCGCTGGCGGCCCGGAGCAGCGCGCGAAGCACCGGGTCGAGCCGGCCTATCGGCCATTCCTCCGGCAGCGCCTCGACGATCATGGCGTCGAGCCGGTCCTGCTCGGTGACCGCGGTGCGCACGATGCGGCCGAACAGGGTCACGTCGGCGTCGGGCACGCGGCCCTCCTCGTAGCCGCCCGTTCCGGGCAGCTCGCCGAGGCGGTGGCGCACGAACTGGTCGATCACGGTTTCGGCGCTTTCACCGCCCTGCTCGCTTTGGAACAAGGCCTGCACGGCGCCGACGCGCGCCGCGGTGCGTGGCCGGGTGCGGTTGCGGTTCTGGCGTCGAGTCTGCTCTTCCGCCATCAGGACGAGGTCCCGAGGCAGCCAGGTCGGCGTGGAATGACGGTCATGGGCGCTTCATCGACCGTTTGTTCCGTCAGGTCCAGCCTCCTGGCTGCCTGACGTCGCGTCGCCGCCTTGCGCCGGGGCCGATGCCACCAGCGCACCGGCCGCCAGCCCGCCGGGGGCGAGCGAGCCCAGGATCACCTCGAAGTCGCGCGCCTCGCGGAAGTCGCGATACACGCTGGCGAAGCGGACATAGGCCACCGCGTCCACCTCGCGCAGCGTGTCCATCACGCGCTCGCCGAGCTGGGCGCTGGGAAACTCGGCGTCGCCGGAGGCTTCGAGCTGGCGCACCAGGCCGTTGACGATGCGCTCGATCCGCTCCTCCTCGACCGGGCGCTTGCGCATGGCGATGCGGATCGAGCGGGCCAGCTTCTCGCGCTCGAACGGCACCCGCCGCCCGTCGGACTTGATCACCAGGAGCTCGCGCAGCTGCACGCGCTCGACGGTGGTGAAGCGCTGGCCACAGCCGGTGCAGAAGCGGCGGCGACGGATCGCGGCGCCGTCCTCGTTGGGACGGCTGTCCTTGACCTGGGTGTCCTCGTGACCACAGAACGGGCAGCGCATGCGGCGGGTCCTGATCAATTCGGCTGGATCGTGCGTCAGGACAGGTGCGCTCGCGCGTCTACCCTGACAAGAGCGGTTTCCGCCTCCTACGATGCCACAGGAACCCGGACAGCTTCATGACCTATCACACCGTGCTCGCCGGCTTGGCGCTTCTTCTTCCCCTGCAGGCGGTCGCCGCCACGCCACAAGGCTTGAGCGTCAGCGACGGCTGGTTCGCGCTGGCGCCGCGCACGCAGGTGCTTGGCTTCTTCTCCATACGCAACACCAGCGCGCAGCCGCAGCTGGTGACCGGCTGGCAATCACCTGGGTGTCACGCCATGCACCTGAAGGAGGCCGGCGGCGACGAACAAAACGTTGGACGCAACGGTTTGACGGTTCCAGCCGAAAGCAGGATGGCGTTCGTGCGCGGCTCCTACCACCTGTCCTGCGACCGGCCGAACCAGGCGATCAAGGGCGGAACAACGGTGCCGGTCACGTTCAGCTTCCGCAACGGCGGCACGCTGACCGTGCCGTTCGAGGTGCGCGACGTCGGTGCCCACCAGCAGAACCAGCCGTCAGCGGGCAGCTCGCATTCGGGAAAGGATTGAGCACCGCAACGACCGACGATCATACGGGCCCGCCATGACCGGAAACGGGCTCAAGCGTTCCCCTCCGGCTCGTCCCGGGACAATGCCGGTCCAGGACCCGACAACCACGGACGAGGCAGCGCTGGCGGCAGCCCGTGCCAGGCTGGCGGCCCGTCCGGACGAGCCGCGGGCCTTGTTCACGCTGGCGGCGCTGCTGCTCCAGGCTCGACGCCCGGAAGCAGCCGCGTTGCTGCCGCAACTCGACCGGCATCCGGACTTCGCCGGCGGATGGCTGACGGTGGGCGAGGCCCTGCTTGCCTGTGGCCAGGCGGCAGCCAGCCTTGCCGCCTTGCAGCGGGGGATGCGCGCGCTGTCGTACGGCGAGCCGCCGCTGGCGCAGGCGGCACGCGCCAGCCACCTGCTCGGCCGGGCGCTCCGGGCCGCCGGGCGCGACGACGAGGCGGGTGACGCGTTCCAGCGCGGCGTGGGACTGGATCCCCTGCACGCCGCGGGGTGGTACAGCCTCGCCGTGCTGCGACAGGACCAAGGACGCGACGAGGACGCCGCGGACGCCTACCGGTCGACGCTGGCGGCCGACCCGGATTTCCACGAGGCGGCACTCAACCTCGGCGTGGCGCTCGGCGAGTGCGGACGGATGGAGGAAGCGCTGGACGCCTACGCGACGGCGCTGGCGCTCCGGCCGGACAGCTTCGGGCGGATCGCGCAGTCGTTGGTGTCAGGACGTACCGGCCTGTTGTTCCTCGACCCCGGGCGGCTGCGCACGCTCCTCCAGGAGCGCGTCCGGCAGGAACGCGTCCGGCGAGGCTGAACGCCCGGCACGCGCGACGCGCCGGTAGTGGCCGGTTTCTTCCAGCAGCACCCGGGCCGTGGCCTCGTAGCGCGCCTGCTCGTCGGCATCGAAGGCGGCGGTGTCCAGCACCAGTGGCTCGCGGCGCACCGGGATGCACTGCGCGACCGGCATGCCGCGCGGAAGCACGCCCTCGAAGCCGGGATCGAGCCAGATGCCGGGGAACAGGATGCCGACCTCGTGGAACCGGTCGCAGTCGACCAGCCCGCCCAGCAGGCGGAACGGCAGGTCGTCGCGGTTGAGCGGGTGGGTGACCAGGAGCGACCAACCCGGCTCAAGGCGGATGGTCCAGAAGCTGTTGAACTTCACCACCAGCTGGTTTCCGCGTGCGAACGGCGTGCCGTCCACCTGGGCCGACGCGTGGAACGACATCGGTGCACGCGGATGGGTCGCCGTCGCCGGCCTGGGCAGGTTCCAGTCCCAGGACAGCGTGCCGTCGCCCACGCGTACGTCGCAGGGCAGCGTCATGACGAAGCCCTGCATCATCGCGTCGACGAAGGGCGGGCAGTGCTTCACGGTGCGGATCGGCGCGCCGTCGTGCATGTCGGAGGCGGCATGACCGGGCATGGCGCGCAGCCATGCGGGCAGCGCGTCGCGGGCCGGGACAGGCGGCGGCAACAGGTCGAGCAGGGCCGGGTCGCACCGGAAGCGGACGCGCATGGCGGCGGGGTCCCTGCCCTGCGTCACGCCTCGTCGGTGGCCAGGGCCAGCCGGACGGCGCGCTGCCAGCCTCGGTAGCGTTGGTCGCGTTGCTCCGCGGGCGTGTCCGGCACGAACCGGCGGTCGAGCACCCAATCGCGCGCGAACTCTTCCGGCTCGGGATACACGCCGGCATCCAGCCCGGCGAGGTAGCCTGCCCCCATGGCGGTGGTTTCCCTGAACGCCGGACGATCCACGGCCAGGTCCAGGGTGTCGGCCAGGAACTGCATGGTCCAGTCGCTGGCCGACATGCCGCCGTCGACGCGGAACACCCGGCGCTCGCGGCCGGCCGCCTCGGGGTCGACGCCGTCGTCGGCCAGCATCGCCGCGAGCAGGTCGCGCGTCTGGTAGCCGACGCTTTCCAGGGTGGCGCGCGCGAGCTCCTTCTTGGTGGTGCCGCGGGTGATGCCGGTGACCAGGGCCTGGGCGTGGCTGTTCCAGTGCGGCGCGCCGAGGCCGGTGAAGGCCGGCACCAGGTAGACCTGCTGCGCCGGGTCGGCCGACTCCGCCAGCCGCCCGGTTTCGGCCGAGCTTTCCACCAGGCCGAGCCCGTCGCGCAGCCATTGCACCGCGGCGCCGGCGGAGAAGATCGAGCCTTCCAGCGCGTAGTGGCGCTTGCCCGCACGCTGCCAGGCGATGGTGGACAGCAGCCGGTGCCGCGAGCGCTTCACCGTCGTGCCGGTGTTGAGCAGGATGAAGCCGCCGGTGCCGTAGGTCGCCTTGATGGTGCCGGGCTCGAAGCAGCACTGGCCCACCAGCGCCGCCTGCTGGTCGCCGGCGACGCCGCGTATGGCGATGGAGCCGCCGAGCAGGTCGGGCACGGTGTCGCCATAGCTGCCGGCGCTGTCGCGTATCTCGGGCAGCAGCGACTCGGGGATGTCGAGCAGGCGGATCAGGTCGGGGTCCCAGGTGCCGCTGCGTATGTCGCACAACAGGGTGCGGGACGCGTTGGTGGCGTCGATCGCGTGCACCCGGCCGCCGGTGAGTCGCCAGATCAGGAAGCTGTCGACGGTGCCAAACGCGAGCTCGCCGTTGGCGGCACGGGCCCTGGCACCCGGAACCTGGTCCAGGATCCAGCCGATCTTGGTGCCGGAAAAGTAGGGATCGATGCGCAGGCCGGTGCGCTCGGCGACCAGCTCGGCGTGGCCGTCCTGTTCCAGGCGCGCGCAGGCGGCGGCGGTGCGCCGGTCCTGCCAGACGACCGCGTTGTGGATCGGCCGGCCGGAGCTGCGCTCCCAGATCAGGGTGGTTTCGCGCTGGTTGGCGATGCCAAGTGCTGCGATCGCGGACGCGGCGAGACCGGCCTTGCCGAGGGCGGCGCGGGCGGTGCCGAGCACGGTGGCCCAAAGGGTTTCCGGGTTGTGCTCGACCCAGCCCGGCTGCGGGTAGATCTGCGGGAACTCCTCCTGCGCCTGCGCCACCGGACGCATGCGCCGGTCGAACACGATGGCGCGGGTGGAGGTGGTGCCCTGGTCGATGACCAGGACGTGCGCCTGGGACGGGTCGGATGAGGTCATGGGGGCCCCGCATGGGATGGGCCCGGACGTGCGAACGCCCGGGCCCTGTGTCGGATCAGCCTTTATTGGCGTCCGGCGTGGCCTGTCCAGGGGCCCAGCTCTTGAGCAGCTCCTCGTAGGCGATGGTCTCGCCCTGCGGCTTCTCGTTGGCCAGCTTGCGCTGCGGCGCCAGGTTGCCGTCCTTTTCCGACTTCTTGAACCAATACTCGGGCGTCATCACCGGGTTCATGATCGGGCCCAAGTCGCCCTGCGCGCCGGAACGCTGGATGCGGGCCATGATCGCGTCCTGGTCGCGCGCCAGCCCGTCCATCGCCTGCTGCGGCGTGACCGAGCCGGCGATGGCGTTGGATACGTTCTGCCACCACACCTGCGCCATCTTGCCGTAGTCGGGCACGTTCACGCCGGTGGGAGTCCAGTTCTTGCGCGCGGGCGAACGGTAGAACTCGACCAGGCCGCCGAACTTGGGCGCGTTGTCGGTCATCGCCTGGCTCATGACGTCGCTTTCGCGGATCAGGTGCTGGGTCAGAACCGCCTTCTTCAGCGTGACCGACTTCGACGTGCAGAACTGGGCGTAGAGCCAGCCCGCCTTCACGCGCTGCGGGTCGGCGTATTTCAGCATGGTCCAGCAGCCGGTGTCCTGGTAGCCGAGCTTCTGGCCCTCCTTCCAGTAGGCGCCGTGCGGGCTCGGTGCCATGCGCCACTTCGGCGTGCCGTCGGCGTTCATCACCGCCGAGCCGGACTTCATCATCGACTCCGAGAAGGTGGTGTACCAGAAGATCTGCTGCGCGATGTGGCCCTGCCCCGGCACCGGGCCGGCCTCGAGGAAGTCCATGCCGGACGCCTCGGGGGGCGCGTACTTCTTGAGCCACTCGACGAACTTGGTCAGCGCATACACCGCGGCCGGGCCGTTGGCGTCGCCGCCTCGGCTGATGGAGGAGCCGCGCGGCCGGTTGTTCTCCAGGCGGATGCCCCACTCGTCCACCGGGCGCCCGTTCGGCAGGCCGCGATCGCCGGCTCCCGCCATGGACAGCCAGGCATCGGTGAAGCGCCAGCCGAGCGACGGGTCCTTCTTGCCGTAGTCCATGTGGCCATACACGCGCACGCCGTCGATGTTCTTGACGTCGTTGGTGAAGAACTCGGCGATGTCCTCGTAGGCGGACCAGTTCTTCGGCACGCCCAGCGCGTAGCCGAACTTCTGCTTGAACTGCGCCTGCAGGTCGGGACGGCTGAACCAATCGTGCCGGAACCAGTAAAGGTTGGCGAACTGCTGGTCGGGCAGCTGGTACAGCTTGCCGTCGGTGAAGGTGCCGAACGACAGGCCGATGAAGTCCTGCAGGTCGAGCGTCGGGCTGGTGACGTCCTTGCCGTCGCCGGCCATGAAGTCGGTCAGCGAGCCGCCGACGATGTCCTTGTAGCGCGGATGGGTGCCGATGAAGTCGCTGTCGTTCATCCAGAAGTCGTAGATCGGCCGGCCGGACTGCATCTCGACCTCGATCTTGTCGACCAGCAGGCCCTCGTCCATCAGGTCGTGGTTGACCTGGATGCCGGTGATCTCGGCGAACGCCTTGGTCAGCGTCTTGGACTCATACTCGTGGATGTTCAGGATCTCGGAAACGCAGTTGACCTTCATGCCGGCGAACGGCTTGGCGGCCTTGATGAACCATTCCATCTCGGCCATCTGCGCGTCCTTCGACAAGGTCGAAGGCTGGAACTCGCTGTCCACCCACTTCTTGGCAGCGTCTACCTGCTGCGCATGCGACGGACGGCTGTTGATCAGCATGCCGCTGCCGGCAGCGGAAACGGCGGCGGCGCCCTTGATGGCGGTGCGTCTGGTGATGTCCATTCGGATTGTCCTCCCTGGTGTTGTGCCGTCCTGCCGCCTTCTTCGGGCGACCTCGGCGTGTCGGATGGTGGTGGTGGTGCTCAGGCGAAGCGGAACATCGCTCCCCAGTAGATCACCGACAGGATGGCGGCTGGCCACATGGTGGTGCCGCCGGTGAAACGGATCCAGAAGATATAGATGAACGCTGTGCCGATCAGGGACACGAACAACCGGTCACCGCGCGTGGTGGGGAAGCGCAGGATGCCGACGCGGGGTGTCTCCGGCCGGAACACCGCGAGCAGCGTCATCACCGTCAGCAGCAGCACGATGGCGGCGAAGAACGCCCCGGTGTGCCAGTTCCATGCCATCCAGCCCATGGAACGATCTCCCTTCAGACCCGGCCCAGGGCGAAGCCCTTGGCGATGTGGTTGCGGACGAACCAGATCACCACGGCTCCTGGGATCATGGTCAGCACGC
>CAXSHC010000070.1:0-3243 GCA_964236745.1 uncultured Acetobacteraceae bacterium | reverse complement strand
GCGGCGATCGGCTTGGCGTTCACGGTGGTCAGCGTCGTTGCCAGCAGCTGCTCGACCCAGGAGAACATGAAGCAGAAGAAGGCGGCGACACCGATGCCATTGCCGATCAGCGGCAAGAAGATGCGGACGAAGAAGCGGGGGAACGAGTAGCCGTCCAGCGCCGCCGTTTCGTCGATCTCCCGCGGCACTCCGGAGATGAAGCCTTCGAGAATCCACACCGCGAGGGGCACGTTGAACAGGCAATGCGCTAATGCCACCGCCCACACGGTGTCGAACAGGTGGATCGAGTAGTAAAGGTTGAAGAACGGCATCGCATACACCGCCGGCGGTGCCATCAGGTTGGACAGCAGCCAGAAGAACAGGTGCTTGTCGCCGATGAAACGGTAGCGGCTGAAGGCGTAGGCAGCCGGCAGCGCCACCGTGACCGACAGCACGGTGTTGATCAGCACGTACTCGATCGAGTGCAGGAATCCCAGATACCACGCTGGGTCGTTGAAGATGTGCGCGTAGTTGGCGAACGTCAGCCGGTGCGGCCACAACGACAACCGCGACAGGATCTCGTTGTTGGTCTTGAACGACATGTTCAGGAGCCAGTAGATCGGCAGGAACAGCACCACGAGGTAGGCGGTGATGCCGACCGAGCGCCCGTTGATGCGCATCACGCGTCCTTCCGGCGGTCGAGCTGGGTCATCACGGTGAAGAACACCCAGCAGATCGTGAGCGTGATGAGGTTGTAGATCAAAGACATCGCCGCCGCGTTGCCGAGATCGACCTGGCCCAGCGCGATCTTGACCAGGTCGAGGGACAGGAAGCTGGTGGACTCGCCGGGCCCGCCACCGGTGACGATGGACGGCTCGGTATAGATCATGAAGCTGCCCATGAAGCGAAGCAGCACCGCGATCACCAGCACCTTCTGCAGCTTGGGCAGCTCGATGTTGCGGAACACCGACCAGCGCCCGGCGCCGTCGATGCGTGCCGCCTGGTAGAACGCGTCGGGGATCGACTTCAGACCGGCGTAAGCGAGCAGGGCCACCATGCCGGTCCAGTGCCAGACATCCATGACCACGATGGTGGCCCAGGCGGAGGTCGGGTCCTGGGTATCATTGTAGGCGATGCCGAGATGGGTGATCACGTAGCCGAGCAGCCCGATATCGGCGCGAGCGAAGATCTGCCAGATCGTTCCGACCACGGTGTAGGGGATCAGCAACGGCAGCGCGATCAGCACCAGGCTGGCGCCGACCTTCCAGCCATGGCGTGGAATGCACAGCGCGGCCGCCACGCCCAGCGGCAGCTCGATCAGCAGCACGACCAGCGAGAAGAAAAGGTTGCGCAGGAGGGCGGCGGCGAAACGGCCGCCGATGTCCGTGGTGGGGTCCAGCAGGTTCTGGAACCAGGCGATGCCGTTGAAGAAGAAGTTGTTCTGCCCCATCGTGTCCTGGACGGAATAGTTGATCACCGTCATCAGCGGCACCAGGGACGAGAACAGCACGAACACCAGCACCGGGATCACGAAGAACCAGGCGCGGTTGTTGATCGCCTTTTCCATCACGCGGCCTTTCCGGACACGTCGCCGTTGAGGCGCTCGTCGTCGACATAAACGTGCAGGTGATGCGGAAGCACGTGCAGCCTCGCGGTGTCGCCATCGAGCGCGACGCCCTGCGGCAGCGTCGCCACCAGCTCGTGCTCGCCGAGGGCGACCCTGGCGAGGCGGCGCCGGCCGAGATCCTCGATCCTGCGCACCGAGACCGGGATTCCCTCCCCGTCCGCCGTGACGGTCGCGTAGTCGGGACGGAAGCCGAGCCGGATCGTTCCGGGCCGTGCGGAATAATGCGCCCCGAGCGGGAACACGGCGTCCGCGACCAGCGCCGCGTCGCCACGAAGCGTCGCCGGCAGGAAGTTCATTCCGGGCGAGCCGATGAAGTAGCCGACGAACGCGTGCGCGGGCCGCTCGAACAGCTCGGTCGGCGTGCCGATCTGCAGCACGCGGCCGTCGTTCATCACCACCACCTCGTCGGCAAAGGTCATCGCCTCCACCTGGTCGTGGGTGACATAGATCATGAGCATGTCAAGCGCCTCGTGCACCGCCTTGAGCTTGGAGCGCAGTTCCCACTTCAGCGCGGGGTCGATCACCGTCAGCGGCTCGTCGAACAGCACCGCCGACACGTCGGAGCGCACCAGGCCACGGCCGAGCGAGATCTTCTGCTTGGCGTCGGCGGTGAGGCCGCGGGCGCGGCGGTCCAGCACCGGAACGAGGTCGAGCAGAGCCGCGATCTCCTGTACGCGCGCCGCCGCCTCCGCCTTGCCCATGCCGCGGTTGCGCAGCGGGAACAGGAGGTTCTCCCGCACCGTCATGGTGTCGTAGATCACCGGGAACTGGAACACCTGGGCGATGTTGCGCCGCTCGGTCGACACGCGGGTCACGTCCTGGCCGTCGAACAGCAGGCGGCCATCCGACGGCGTGACCAGGCCGGAGATGATGTTGAGCAGCGTGGTCTTGCCGCATCCCGACGGTCCCAGCAGCGCATAGGCGCGTCCCTGCTGCCACACGTGATGCACCGGCTTCAGGGCGTAGCGCTTGGTCTCGCCAGGATCGCGCGTCGGATAGGCATGGCCGATGCCGTCGAGGGTGATGGTTGCCATGCGTGCCGCCTCAGCCTTCCACCGCGAGCGGCAACCGGGCCGCGACGCCGGGTCGGAGCCGCCACCCGTCCGGGTCGAACACGAAGACCCCGGCCGGATCGACCGCCACCACTGCCCGCGCCCCTGGGTGCCATTCGTGGATGCCCAGCACCAGGCAGACCCACACGGCGAAGCCCAGGTCGATGTGCACGAAGCTTTCCGAGCCGCTGATCTCGGTGACCGACACCGTGCCGGCGAACGCTTCGCCCCGCGCCACGGCGTCGTCGTCCTGCTCCAGCACCGACGCATGCTCGACCCGGAAGCCGATCCGATAGCGGCCGTCGGGAAGCGGCGGGACCATGGAAACGGGAAGCGGCGTACCGTCGGCGTGGCCAGCGCGGCCGCCGGTCACCGCGATCGGCAGCTCGTTCAGCGGCGGGTCGGAGAACACCCGGGCGGCGTCGATGTTGCCGGGATCGCGATACAGCGACGGCGTGGCGCCTTCCTGCGTCACCCGCCCCTGCCACAAGGTCGCGGTCCGCCCCCCCAGCAGCAGGGCTTCGGACGGCTCGGTGGTGGCATAGACCAGGATCGCGCCGGAAGCCGCGAACAATCGTGGTAGCT
>CAXSHC010000069.1:6205-10414 GCA_964236745.1 uncultured Acetobacteraceae bacterium | reverse complement strand
CGAGCCGGGCCAGCAGGAAGGCGTCGAGCGAGCCGTTGAAGCCGGCGCCGCGCAGCACGGCATCCGGGTCGAGCCCCCGCCCCTGCGCTGCCGCCAGAGCCGCACGGCGGGAACAATGCAGGTAGGACGAGGGCGGCAGGTCGGCGCGGCCGCTTTGCTTTCGCACCGCGTCGTAGAGCCGCTTGAGGAACCAGCCCTCGCGCGACACGAAGAACAGCTGCCGCATGTGGCGCAGGGTCGGATGCCGCGCCAGCCAGGCGACAAAGGCGAACAGGAGCGGCCCGAACAGCAGGGCACCCGCCTGCTCCGGCTCGCGCACCACCAGCGCGGGATCGTCCGGGTCGAGGTAGGGCGAGTTGAACAGCTGTGCTGCGACGGGGCCGAGCAGGATGTCGTCTCCGAGCGTCGGCTCGCCGGGCGGGCCCAGCCCGTGCAACGCGAACAGGGCGGCGGGGGCGAGGACGTGGAAGTGGCGGATGCCGTGGTCGGCGGTCTGCTGGATGTCGGACTGCTCGTTGTCGCCGACGTGCAGCAGGCGTAGGGCGGCACCGGCCTCGCCCTGTTCGTGCGTCGACACGATCGGCCACAGGTCGCCGCGATCCTTGCGGGCGCGGCGCTGCGAGGACAGGTAGATGTCGTCCACCGCGATGCCGGATTGCGCCAGCACGGCATCGAAGGCAGGTCGCGGGAGGTAGCTGTCGCTGGTCGCGACCACACGCCGACCGGTGCGCCTGGCGTGCTCAAGCGCTTCGACCATGAGCGCGCGCGGACGCAGCGTGCGCCCGTCGAGGGCGAGCTCCTCGCGGTGCACGAAGGCGATCGCATCGGCGGTCCAGGCGGGTCCGGCATCGGTAGCGAGGCGGGCGTAGATTTGGTCGAGGTCGACGTCGCCGGCGTCTGGGACCGCGCGTGCCGCCGCCTCGGCCGCGTTGCGGCGGCAAACGAAGTCGTCGGCGCCGGGGAAGCGCCGGGCGGCCTGCAGGCCGATGAAGCGATGCACCGCGTCCGGGCGGAGGCAGATGCGTGTCAGCAGGGTGTCGAACACGTCGAACGAGACCGTGTCCACCTGGGCGATGGTGTCCAGCAGGCCGGCGTGGGAGGCACGAAGGTACTGGTCGAGGTTGCGGCTGCTCCAGCCAGGGCGGCACAGGCCGCGCTCGTAGTCGAGTTCGGTGAAGGTGTGGCCGGTGTCCTGCGCGACCGACACGATCACGCGCTCGATGGCGTGCATGATCGTGCCGTCGGTCTGGCCGAGCTCGGGCGGGAAGTCGTGGGCGCGCCAGGGATGGGCGAGCAGCGGCGCGATCGCCTTCGTGCGGGCCCAGAACATGCCGCCGACGGGGTAGTCCAGCATGCCGGCCGGCACCGGCAGGCGCAGGCCGAGCCGGTCGAACAGCGGCTGCGCCAGATGGCGGTTGGACAGCCAGTTGTAGCCCCAGTAGCGCATCTGCTCGCCCGGCGAGGCGGTCAGGACGCCGAGGCTGCGGTCGTCGACGAAGCGCTGGATCAGGCCGCTGACCACCGGGCGCGCGGGCAGCAGCGTGCGCAGCAGTTCCTGCCGCCAACCGGCCTGCTCCGGGCCGCGGTAGGAGGACTTCTTGGTGTGGAGGTGCAGCACGAGGTCGTGCGCGGCGACGGCGTGGCGTAACCCAATGAGGAACGGGCCGAAGTTGCGGCCGCGGTTCTCGTGCACCTGCACCAGGAGGGAGGCGTCGAGCGCGTGCGCGGCGAATTCGGTCTCGATGCGCTCGGCCTTTTCCGGCTCGTCGGTGGTGACGAGCAGGGAGAAGCGATACGGCAGCATCGCGAGCGCTGTGCAGATCTCGCCGAACAGCTCGACGTGGAAGACGTGTGCGGCGACCGCGATGCTCGGCTGCTGCGAGGGGATGGGCAGCGACATGAGGCGCTCGACGGGGCGATCGAACGGGTCCCAGGGAGGGTCGGCCAGCAGCGAGACCGGACGGCGTCCTTCCGCGATCCCGCCCTGGAGGTAGTGGGTAAGCGGGTCGTCGATCCCGGGCCGTAGGTGCCAGGCTTGTTGGAGGTAGTCATCGACGTCGAACAGCGGACCGGGCATGGCCCGGGCGCGGACGCCGACCGCCAGATAGTGATCCAGCGGGTCGAGGTCGCTGTGCCGGGCGAGCGAGTGGTGCCGGACATACCAGTCGGCATCAAACAGGCCAGAACCAGCGACCAGGGTTTGCCGGCGCTCGATCAGCTGGTGCCGGATGATCGCTTCCAGTTGTTCCCGATCGGCGGGGGTTGCATGGGAGCCAGGCGCAAGGTCGTCCATGCGGATGAGGCTACCACCTGCCGCGCCGCCGGTTAATGCGCCATTCGGCCCGGGCGGCGGACATCCGGACACCACCTGTCGTCGTTCAGGCGGCGCGGATCGCCACGGACATGGTGGACAGCGCTCCCGTCTCTATCGCCAGGGCCACCGCCCCGTCGGACAAGGGACGCAGATCGTCCTCGACCGAGAACAGGAGGCGTCCGTCCGCCTCGCCCGTGATGATGCCGCCGCGCACGGCCAACGCCAGCCCTACCGGCCGGTCCCAGTCCCAGTCGAACTCCACCTCGCCGAGAACGCGCTCGGTTCCGTCCCACGCCTGGAGAAGCACGAGGTGATGCGGTCGGCGCAGCAGCAAGGCGTAGTAGCGGCAAAGGCCCTGCAGGTAGCCAAGCCCCCGCCGCCGAGATGAACGGTCAGCACGCTCTCGATTCGCGTGTTCGGCCACTCGCGCGCACCGTAGATCAGGAGCCCGCGTCCCTCGCTTTGCGACAGGTGGAACGCCTGGGACGCGGTGCTGCCGAACAGGCTGACGGCATCGACCCAGGCACGTTGCCAGAACGTCCCGGCCTGCTCCGGGCGGCGCAGAACAACGTCCGGAGTTCCGGCCGGGTTCGTGATGGCGATGCCGACGGCGGCTATCGGACGACCACCGAGATCGGGGACCCGCCACGACAGCGTCGCCTCCTGGCCGGCGGGCAAGGTGACGGGACCCATCGCGATGGGCTCGCGAATGTCGTCGGCACCGTAGACCAGGAGGACGAGCGCGACCTCGACCGAACCGCTGTTCGACGTGTCGGCGGAAACCTGCGCCCGCACGACCTGGCCCGGGTTGAGCGCCGGCGAGGCCAGCAGGTCATAGGTGCGCATCAGCCCGACATCGGGGGGCATGAAGGTGGGCGTTTCCGCGATCGCGGTCCGGCCGGCACGGAGGTTGCGGAAGCGCAGGGCGAGGCTGCGGGACGCGTCATCGCGCAGCACCGGAAACACCGCGAGCGATCCGCCCTGCCCCTCGTCGAGCTGCCCGACGAAGCCCTGGACGCTGTCCGGGAACGAGAAGTGGAACCGGGCGCCTTTCTTGGCCGGAGCCTGTTCCGGCTCGCCCGCCAGCCGCCGCCCGATGCGGGCCAGGCGTTCCGCAACGCGAACCGCATCCGTGATGGCGTTTCCGCCATCCGCAGTGGAGATGATGACGCGGTCCGCGACGGGTCCGCGCCAGTCGGTGCCGCCCGCGCCGGCCCGCAGCCCCGCGAGGCCGAGCCGGATGCCCAGAAGGCAGCCGACGTTGCCGGCGTTGCAGTCGGTGTCCCATCCGGCGGTGTTGGCCACCATCATGGCGCGGCCGAAATCATCCTGCCCGTAGAGAAGCGCCATCAGCACGACGGCGTGGTTCGGGATCACGTGGCAGTTGCCCGGATAGCGGTGGTAGCCGTAGCGGTCGGCCACCAGGGCCCGCGTGTCCTCCCAGTCCGGATGGGCGGCACACCAGCGGCGCACGTCGTGCGCGACGTGCGCGACCAGGCAGTCGTCCGGGATGGCGGCGAGCCCGGCGTCGAGCAGGCGGTCCAGGTCGGTCTCGGTGAAGGCCAGGGCTTCCATGACCGCGAGCAGGACGGCAGCGTGCACGGCTTCCCCGTCATGGCTGACACGCGCCGCCTCGCGCGCCAGGTGCGCGGCGCGTTCCACGTTTCCGGGACTGACCATCGCCCAGCCGTCGACGAAGATCTGCGCGCCGATCTGCTCGGCGACGGTGCGGCCGTTCGTCGCGATCGCGCCGCTGGCCGGTGCTCGAACGCCTGCCCGGAGGCGCCGCCACGCCGTTTCCTCCGTTGACTGGCCCATGCCGCCCCACCAAAGGATGGTTCTGCGCTCGACGATGTAGTTCAGCCACGTGTCGCCGATGCGCGCCGCATCGAGTG
>CAXSHC010000069.1:5441-6178 GCA_964236745.1 uncultured Acetobacteraceae bacterium | reverse complement strand
CACGACGAGCGGCACGCCGAAGCGCTCGTGCACGTAGCCGGTGACCGGTCCGAGCTCGCGCATGATGCGCGCGTGGTCCCAGCCCTCGAACGGGCGTCCGAGGTAGACGCCGATCAGCTTGCCGAGCACGCCGGCGTAGACGCGCTCCTCGTAGTCCGTCGGCAGCGCCATGTTGATCTCCTTTCCGGTGCCGTCCCGGAGGACGTTCAGGCCTTGACCGAGCCGCCCGCCATGCCGTCGATGAAACGCCGCTGCAGGAGCAGAAAGAACGCCACCACGGGCAACACGACGATCACCCCTGCGGCCATGATCTCGCCCCAGTCGCTCGAGTACTGCCCGCCCAGGCCATAGAAGCTCACGATGGCGGTCTGCGCCGGGCGTCCCTGCAGAAAGGTCGTCGCGATCAGGAACTCGTTCCAGGTGTACAGGCCGACGATGATCGCGACCGTCAGGATGCCGGGTGACACGACCGGAAGCATGACGCGCGTGAACACCTGCCAGCTCGTCGCGCCGTCCATCAGGGCTGCGTCCTCCAGTTCCGGCGGCAGGGCGAGGAAGTAGGTGCGGAGGAGGAAGATCGCGAACGGCGTGTAGATCGCGGTGTAGATCAGCGACACCGCCGCAAGGTTGTTGATCAGCCCAAGGTGGGCGAAGCCGAAATAGAGCGGCAGCAGGATGAGCTGCAGCGGCAGCGTCGTGCTGGCGAGGAAGTAGGCGCTGAACAGCGTGCGCCCCTT
>CAXSHC010000069.1:0-5431 GCA_964236745.1 uncultured Acetobacteraceae bacterium | reverse complement strand
GGCGCGTCAAGGCATAGGCAGCCATGGATGCGGTCACGCAGGTCAGCGTGATCGCGATGGCGCTGACGACGGCGCTGTTCAGCATCGCGTGGCCGAGATGCGCGTCGCGCCAAGCGTTGGCGAAGTTCGCGACGCGCGGCGAACGCGGCAGGGCGATCGGGTCGGCAAGTATGTCGGCGCTCGCCTTGAACGCGTTCACCAGCATGAGCGCGATCGGCAGCAGGGTCACCACGAGGCCGATCGCCAGAACGACATGGGCGACGATGCGCGTCCTGCGGTCCACCATGATCATGTCGACAGCTCCGCTTCCTGCGCGCGCAGGTAGAAGAACGTCGCCACCAGGCCGAACAGGCTGATCACCAGCGCCACCACGGCCGCCGGGCCGAGGGCGAAGTCGTAGAACGCGTGCCGATAGGACAGCGTCGACAGCACCTCGCTGGAAAACGCGGGGCCGCCCTGGGTGAGGACGTAGATGAAGTCGAACACGAGAAACGACCAGATCACGGTCATGATCATCATCAGGAGGATGGTGGGACGGATCGCAGGCAGGAGTATGAAGCGCATCAGCGCGAGGAAGCCGGCGCCATCAAGGCGGGCGGCCTCGATCTGGGCCGCATCGACCTGACGCAGCGCGGCGAGGAAGATCACCGCGAGGAATCCCCACCAGTGCCAGAGGTCGACCGTGGCGACGCCGTACAGCGCCCAGTCCGGCGAGGAAAGCGGATCGGCGATCGTGATGCCGTGCGTCTTCAGCCAGCCGAACAGGCCGGAACTCGGGTTGTAGATCATGCCCTGCCAGACGCGCCCGGTGATCACGGTCGCGATCACGACCGGCAGGAAGAACACGGCCTGGAAGAACGTCTGGCCGCGCCGGATCACCAGCAGGAAGCAGGCGGCGAACAAGCCCATGGCGATCGGCACCGTGAGGAAGATCACGGTCCATCTGCAGTTGTTGCCAAGGGCTGTGAGAAACACCGGGTCGGACAGCACGGCACGGAAGTTGGCGAGGCCTGCCCAGCTTGGCGCGCTGACGCCGTCCCAGTTGACGAACGCCATGGCGACGGTGAGCAGAGCCGGGACCAGGATGATCGCGGCGTTGATCAGCAATGCCGGAAGCAGGAATGCCATGACGCGCCGCTCAGCGGGGTGGAACCGGTGGCACCTTTCCTTGCTTCAGTTCCGTCCGGAAGGTCGTCTCGACCTGCGCCATGTAGGCAGCCGGCGTGACCTGGCCGAGCCAGACCTGCTCGAGCCCGTTGATGAGGTACTGCTCGGTGGCCGGCGGCCAGAACGCCCAGGTGGCATAGCCGTAGTGGTTCTGCTGGATGGTGTCGGTCAGCTCGTGGACGATCGAGGCGAACTGCGGCGTCGCGTCGCGCGCAAGCGCGGCCTGGTCAACCGAGGCGAGCGGAAGGTTCCAGTCGCCGGGCCAGTCCTTGTTGATCGCCTGGTAGAAGCGCTGGTTGAACATGGCGTCGAGAACGGCCGCGGCGGCGTCCGGGTTCTTCGCCTGCTTGTTGATCGACAGTGTGCTGCCGACGCCGACGGAGAACACCGGATATGGAACGCCGTCGCGCAGTGTCGGAAAAGGCGCGACCCCGAGGTCCTGACCGTTGGTCGCGAAATGGGACGGAACCCATTCAAAGGCCCAGAACCCGTTCGGAGACATCCCGGCCTTGCCGTCGGCGATGCCGGAGAACCCCTGCTCGTTCGTGAGCGCGAAGTAGTTCTTGCCGAACCATCCCTTCTTGTACCAGTCCTGAAGCAGGGCGATCGCCTGCACGAACACGGGGTCGGTCCAGGGCAGCTTGCCGGTCAGCGCCTTGTAAAGGTTGTCGGGCCCCGTATAATGGTTGAAGACGAGGGTGATGTACCACTCGTTGGCGCCGCGCCAGTCGGCGTTGCCGGCGCCGAAGGGCGTGATGCCCTTGGCCATCATTGCGGCCGCGACCGTCTCGAGATCGGACAGCGTCTTCGGAACCGACCAGCCGTTCTTCGCGAACAGCGGCTTGTCGTAGAACAGCGCCATCGTCTCGTCCGTGCGCGGCAGGGCGTAGAGATGGCCCTTGTAGGTGCCGATGCGGACGATCTGCGGCAGCAGCCTGCTGTTCCACCCGTACTGCGTCGCGTACTTGTCGAGTGGAAGAAGCTGACCGGCCTCCTCCAGCGGGACCACGTAGCTCGGTCCGGGCGTCATCACGATGTCGGGTCCCGTGCCCGACAGCAAGGCGATGCGGATCTGCCGATCGACCACGGAGCCGCGGAACTCGATCTCGAGCGGATCGGCGGCATGCGCCTTGTTGAACGGGAGCACCAGGTCCTGCTGCACCGCTCGCTGCTGGACCGGATTGGAGCCTCGCCCATACCACCACGTCACCGGCTGGGCTCGTGCGGTTCCGCCCAGGGCAAGCACCGCAGCGGAGACCCGGACCAGGCCGCCGAGAAGTTCCTTCGTCATCGCATCCTCCCGTTCTTGCTTCTTCAAGCCGATTGCCGACGTACGAGCTCGAACGGCATCTCCCGGCTCCGCCCCGCCCGATGGGCATCCGGTTCAGTGAGCCGCTCGAGCAGCATCGCGGCGGCCTCGCGTCCGACCTCGCGCTGGAACTGGTTGACGGTGGTGAGCGCCGGCGTGAGCAGCCGGGCGAGCTGGATGTCGTCGAAGCCGATCACCGCGACGTCGCCGGGCACGTCGAGGCCGGCCTCGCGCAGCGCCAGGAGCGCACCGGCCGCCATCAGGTCGTTCGCCGCGAAGACGGCGGAGAAGCGCGGCGGCTTCTGGAGACGGGACCTCATGAGTGCGTAGCCGGCCTCCTCGGTGAAGTCGGCGCCGATCTCGACCTCCGGCGAAAGCAGCGCGGCCCGCATGGCATCGGCATAGCCGGCAACCCGCTCCGGCCCCGGCCCGGATACCGCCCCGAGCATGACGACCGAGCGATGTCCGCGGTCGATGAGGTAGCGTGTCGCCTCCGACGCGGCGCGTCCGTTGTCCGTGAACAGGACGTCGATCACCGTCGTCCCAGGCACCGCCGCACGCCAGCCGACGCAGACGGCAGGCGTTCCGGCCTCCTCGAGCGGCTGCAGGTCGGCTGCCGCGAGGCTGAAGAACACGCCGACGAGGCCGTCGATCCGACCCTCATGGCACCACGCGATCAGCCGCTCCTCGCGTTCGGCGAGCCCGTCGGTGCTGACGGCGAGCACATCGTAGCCGGCGCCGAGCGCCTTGTCCTGAACGCCACGTTGAAGGTCGGGATAGAAAGGGTTGGTTATGTCGGGAATGGCGCAGGCAATGGTCCAGGTCCGCCGCGACCGCAGCATCCGTGCCGTGCGATCCGGCACATAGCCGACGCGGCGGGCCGCTTCGAGCACGCGTGCCCTGGTTTCGGGCAGAATGACGTTCTGCCGGTGACCGCTCAGCACCATGGACACGAGAGCCTGCGACACGCCAAGGCTCTCGGCGATCGACGCCTGGGTCGCACGGCGGCGGGGCCGGGAATGGACGATCGCAACCTCGCTCGTTTATACGAATAAATCAGTGCTCCTGGGCTGTCTCGCTGGCAAGCGGAAACTGGCAGCCGCGGTCCGAAGCGACCGGCTTGACGGTCATGGCACGTTCGAGTGGTCGGCCTAGCCGATGAGCCTTTCCCCACCGGCGCACACCTCGAAGCCGTCCGCCCGCGCCACCGCCACAACCGTCATTCCCGCCTGCTGCGCCACACGCAGCGCCAGCGCCGTCGGGGCCGACACGGCGGCCAACACTGGCGCGCCCATGATCGAGGCCTTCTGCACCAACTCGACTGATATGCGGCTGGTCATCACCACGATCCCATCCGCTGCCGTCCGGCCGGAGGCAGCTAAAGCGCCATGCAGCTTGTCCAGCGCGTTGTGGCGGCCGACGTCCTCGCGCAGGGCCACCAGGCCGTCCCGCTCGGTCCAGAAGCCTGCGGCGTGCACGGCGTGGGTGCGGCGGTTCAGCGCCTGCGCGGGGCGCAGCGCCTCCATCGCGGCCTGCACCGCGTCCGGGGTGTAGCGCCGCCCTTCCGGCACGGGGCGAGGCGGGCGAAGGGCGGCGTCCAGGCTTTCCAGGCCGCACATCCCGCATCCCGTAGGGCCGGCGACGTGGCGGCGGCGGGCATCCAGGGTGCGCATCGCCGCCTCGGCCACCCACAGGCGCAACTCGATGCCGCGCGGCGGGGCGCCGGGCTCGGGGCGCAGCAGCACCGTCTCGATGTCCTCGATCTCGGCCACGGAGCCGACGATCTCCTCCGACAGGCTGAAGCCGCGGGCGAAGTCCTCGAGGTCCAAGGGCGTCGCCATCATCACCGCATGGCTCGTGCGGTTGAAGGAGATCGCCACCGGCATCTCCTCCGGCACCTCGCGGGTGCCGGCGGTGAAGGCGCCGTCGCGCCAGGCCAGGCGCTCGATCCGACGGACCGGATCGACCGTGTCCATCATGCCTGCCTATTCCACCGTCACGGACTTGGCGAGGTTGCGCGGCTGGTCCACGTCGGTGCCCTTCAGCAGCGCCACCTCGTAGGCCAGCATCTGCACCGCGATGCTGTGCAGGATGGGAGCGGTGAACGGGTGCACGTCCGGCAGCACGATCAGCTGCTCCGCCACGCGCTGCATGCGCGCGGCCCCGGCCGGATCGGTGAACAGCAGCAGCCGTCCGCCGCGGGCACGGGCTTCCTGGAGGTTGGACGCGGTCTTGTCGAACAGGCGGCCGGAGGCAGCACTCGCCACCACCGGCACGGTGCGGTCGATCAGCGCGATCGGGCCGTGCTTCATTTCGCCGGCGGCGTAGGCCTCGGCGTGGATGTAGCTGATCTCCTTGAGCTTGAGCGCGCCTTCCAGCGCCACCGGGAAGTGCGCGCCGCGGCCGAGGTAGAGCACGTCGCGCGCTTCCGCGACCACGGCGGCGGCGGCTTGGATGGCGGGTGCGAGCGCGAACAGCTCCGCTGCCCGGCCAGGCAGGTCGAGCAGCGCCTGCACCAGTTCCTCCTCGCGCGCCTGCCCCAGCGTGCCGCGGGCGCGGCCGGTGGCGATGGCGAGGCAGGCCAGCACCGACAGCTGGGCGGTGAACGCTTTGGTGCTGGCGACGCAGATCTCCGGCCCGGCCACGGTGTCCAGCACCAGGTCGCTTTCCCGCGCCATGGTGCTTTCGGCGACGTTCAGCACCGACAACACGTGCTGGCCGCCGGCACGCAGGCTGCGCAGGGCGGCGAGCGTGTCGGCGGTCTCGCCGGACTGGCTGATCAGCAGGCCGAGACCGCCCTCGGCCAAAGGCGGCTCGCGGTAGCGCAGCTCGGAGGCGACGTCGGCGTCGACCGGGATGCGTGCCTCGGACTCCAGCCACCAGCGCCCGATCATGCCGGCATAGAACGCCGAGCCGCAGGCGGTGATGGTGATGCGTGGCACCTGGGCGAGGTCG
>CAXSHC010000068.1:0-10488 GCA_964236745.1 uncultured Acetobacteraceae bacterium | reverse complement strand
AGGGGATGGTGGAGACGCGGAAGTCGATCTCCTGGCCGCGCACGGCGAGCTTGATGCGGCCGTCCTGCGGCAGGCGGCGCTCGGCGATGTCGAGGCGGGCCATGATCTTGATGCGCGACACGATGGCGGGGATCAGGCGCGGCGCCGGGCTTTCCATCTCGTGCAGCACGCCGTCGTAGCGGTAGCGGATGCGCAGACGGTCCTCGAACGGCTCGATGTGGATGTCCGACGCGCGGGTCTCGACGGCGCGGAACACGATCTGGTTGACCAGGCGGATCACCGGGGCCTCGGAGGCGAGGTCCTTGAGGCGCTCGGCGTCTTCCTCCAGGGGGGTCTCGTCGTCGCCGTGGCCGTGCTGCGGGGCGTCGTCGCGGGGATACAGGCGGTCGAAGGCGGCTTCGAGCTCGATCGGCACGGCGATGGCGGGCTGCACCGGGATGCCGGTGGCAGCCGCGATGGCCTGGGCGGCGAAGGGGTCGAGCGGGTCGGCGAGGGCGACGGTGAGAAGGCCGTGCTCGTGCGATACCGGCAGGGCGCGGACGTCGCGCAGGAAGCGGGCGGCGAGGCGCTCGGGGAGGATGGGCTCGGGCGGGTAGCGGTCGGGGCCGAGGATGGGAAGGTCGAGCAGCTCGGCGTAGCTGTCGGCGAGGCCGCGCTCGGATACGAGGCCGAGGCGGAGCAGGATCACGTCGAAGCGGCTGTCGGCTTCCTCGGCCGCCCGCCTGGCGCGCTCCAGGCTGCGGGCGTCGCAGCGGCCGGTGTCGACCAGCAGGCGGGCGAGGCGGTCGATCGCGGGCTCCAGCGGGACGTGGTTCATGGGGTGGCTCCTGGTCGACGGATACGATGCTGCCGGGGGTGGCGGGGGCGCAAGGGTGGCGTCAGCCGGCAGGGGTGGGCGGGAGCGTGGTTGGGAGCAGCCAGAGCCAGAGCAGCCAGAGCGACAGGGCGAGGCCGGGGCCGAACGGCACGGGGAGGTCGGAACGCAGGCGTCCCCTGCCCCGTATGGCGGCCAGGATGAGGGTGGACACGGCGCCGAGCAGCACCATCAGCGGCAGGCCGGACAGGCCGAGCCAGGCGCCCCCGGCGGCGAGCAGCTTGGCGTCGCCGGCGCCGAGGCCGTTGCGGCCGCGCAGGCGGCGGTAGGCCAGGGAAAGCAGGCGGAAGGCGAACCAGCCGGCGGCGGCGGCGGCGGCGTGGTCGGGCAGCGCCTGCGGGTCGGTGGCGGCGCAGGCGGCGAGGCCCGCCAGGAGCAACGGCAAGGTGAGGATGTCGGGCAGGCGCAGGGAGCGCCAGTCGATCCAGGCCAGCACCAGGGCGGCCCAGCCGAGCACGCAGCCGGACCACAGGAGGGACGGGTTTGGCGGCAGCGCGGCGGCGCAGAGCAGCGATACGAGCAGGGCGGCGAGCTCGATCGCCAGGTGGGTGCGGGGGATCGGGGCGTGGCAATAACGGCAGCGGCCGCGGGAGACGGCGAAGCTCAGCAGCGGCACGAGGTCGCGGGGCCCGAGCGCGTGGCCGCAGGAGTCGCAGGCGGAACGGGACAACGCCACCGGCCGCCCTTCGGGCAGGCGCATCGCCAGCACGCCGAGGAAGCTGCCGACAAACGGCGACAGCAGCACGGGCAGGACGAAGGGCGGCACCGGGGACGCGCTACTTGTTGCAGATCTCGCTGTTGCTGTTGCCGGCGTTGCCGGTGGGGCCGGGGGAGCACAGGTCGTAGTCGTGGCCGTCGCGGTTGGACGGGTTGCGGTACAGGTAGGCGTGGTTCCAGGCGTCCACCGGGACGGAGCCCTTGACGTAGGGGCCGTTCCAGTTGTCGGCGTCGGAGGGCTTGGAGACCAGGGCCTGCAGGCCGTCGTCGGTGGACGGGTAGGAGCCGACGTCGAGCTTGTACAGGTCCAGGATCTGGCCGATGCGCTCGACCGACTGGTGCGCGATCTTGATCTTGGCGCCGCTGAGCTGGCCCAGCACGGCGGGTGCGACCAGGGCGATCAGCAGGCCCAGGATGGCGATCACCACCAGGAGCTCGATCAGGGTGAAGCCTTCGTCCCGGGGGGCTTGCGACCGGGAACGGGGGATGGGGAAACGGTTAAACATCGGCGGCATGGCCTCGGTTCGGGAGCGGTGCGGAGAGTTCTAGCGCATCGGCGGCGATCAAACGATTTCGCGCTGGTGTCGTTTGCGCTAGGAACGGGGCCATGACGACCCGCGCCCCGACATCCTGATGCCGGTTCCCTATCTCGCGTGCATGGGGCTGGTGGCGTCGATCTATCACCTGCCGCCGCGCGTGCTGCCGTCGATCCAGGCGGTGGAAGGCGGCAGCGTGGGGTCGGTGCACCGCAACGCCAACGACAGCCAGGACCTGGGGGTGATGCAGGTCAACACCCTGTGGCTCGGGCCGCTGTCGCGCTACACCCATACCGGGGTGGAAACCGTGTACGCCCGGCTGCGCGACGAGCCCTGCTACAACGTGGCGGCGGCGGGGGCGATCATGCGCACCTACCTGGACGAGGCGCGCGGCGACCTGATGCAGGCGGTAGGCAACTATCATTCGCACACGCTGGCGCTGAACGCGGCCTACCAGGCGCTGGTGATGCGGTCGGCGCAGCGGCTGTTCGTGGGTGGCGGCGGCGGGAATGGCGGCGGCGGGGCGGGGTCCGGGATGGCGGGGCAGCGCAGCGTGGCGGAACGGCTGGCGATGCAGCGGCGCATGGTGCACGACGCGCGGCGCCGGGCCCGCAGCTAGGTCGTTCCCGGGCCGGTCGGGGCCCGTTCGGCTCGCGCAAGCAGGCGTGCCGGGCCGCCTCAGCCCTTGCTCCTGCTCCTGCTCCTGGCGAGGCTGGCGATGTCGCGCAACGGACCGGTGACGCGCCACGACGTGCTCGCCTGCAGCCGGGCGGCGTGGGTTTCGGCGGCGTCCAGGCGGGCAGTTAGGGCGTCGTGCGCGCGTTGCAGGCGGGTGGCCTGCTCGCGAGCCTGGTCGAGCTGCGACGCGAGCGCGTCCCGCTCGCCACCCAGCGCGTCCACGGCGCGGCGGAGGTTGCCGCAGTTCTCGCGGTCGTAGTGCGGGTGGTCGCCGTAGCTGTCCACGGTGCCGTTGAGGAACTCCAGCCCGGGCTTGACCAGCGCCAGCGGGAACAAGCGTCGCAGCAGCGCCCTGCCCTGGCCTGCCGCGGCCTGGTCGGTGGTCAGCAGCAGCTTGTTCGGCACCAGCGCGAACGGCACCAGGGTTCCGCCTGCCGCGACATAGGCGGCGAGACCGGTCAGCACGCCGGTCCAGTGGCTGCTCAGGATGTCGTCCAGGGCGACGATGCCGTGGCCGAGCAGGGTGCGCTCGGCCAGGCGCAGGTCGCTCGCCACCGTGAGGGCGTTGTGGCCGCCGTCGACCGAGATGAAGCGGAAGCGGTGCGACAGGAAGCCGAGACGCTCGAGGTCGAGGCTGGATTGCTGCACGATCTCGACGGGGGCATTGGGAGCGAAGCGGCCGAGGTTGCGCTCGAAGGCGTCGAGGTCGCCCTGGCCCGAGCGGTCGACGTTCTTGTCCTGGTCGCCGAACACGTCCACCGCGACCGCCTTGTCGCCGGGCGCCAGGGCGTTGGCCAGCACCAGGAACAGCCGGCCGTGATGCACGCCGATCTCGCACACGTTCCCGCGCAGGCCGGCGCGCGCCTGCTCGACCAGGAGCTGCGCCAGGATGGAAGCGGTGGTCGGCGACAGCCAGCCTTCCACCGTGCCGATGCCGAGCTCGAGATAGCTGGCGAGCGAGGAGAACAGGCCGACGGATGCGAAGCCTTCCGATGCGGCGCTGTCGGGGATGTCCATGTGCGTCACCCAGGTTCGGGCCGCGATAACCGATTTGCCGACCGGGCACCAGGGTTCGGAGCTGCCCGGGACCGGTCGCGGATGCCAACCGTTGCCGGGCGGGTTGGTGGCGACATCGGCCGCGTCCGGTGGCTTCGGGTGCGGCGGCGAGTGTGTCAGCAGCGGACCGCGACCGGCCCGGACGCCGACGGAGCCCGGCATCGAAGGGTTGCTCAGCCCCGGAAGGCCAGGAGGTCGGGCGGCAGGTCGCGCTTCCGGGGGTTCCAACTCCTGCGCAGGCGGTGGCCGAGGCGGATGGAGGGGCGCTCGATCCCCATGTGCAGCACCGTGGCCGCCGCCCCGGCCAGCGCCGCGGCGAGCAAGGCCGCGACCGGGAACGGCAGGTGGCAGGCCATGACCAGGAAGCTGAGGACCGTGAAGCCGAAGGCGGAATGGATCAGGTAGAGCGGGTAGCTGATGGCAGCCAGGCCGTCGAGAACGCGGTTCGGCCGGAACCGGCGGCGCATCCGGTAGCAGACGGCGAACGCCAGGATCGCAAGCCCGAAGCTGGCGGTGTGGAGCGAGCGGAAGCTGCCACCGGTGGGGCCGAGCGCGTAGCTGGCGAAGAAGATGGCGGCCAGTCCCAGCACGCCGGCCGCCAGCCGGCGACGGGAGATGGCGTGCTGGTGTCGGTAGTGGAACAGCGTGCCGATGAGGATGAAGCCGACATACATCAGCCCGCTCGCCAGCGGCGCCGGAAGCTGAAGCATCGCGGAGCGGCCCTGCACGGCGTTCACCACCAGGGCGGCGAGGGCGAGTGCCATCAGCGGCCAGACCCGGCATGACAGCAGCACCGGTCGCAGCAGGGCCGCCAGGAGATAGAAGCCGGCTTCGACAGACAGGGTCCAGCTCACCCAGTCCACGGTGAGGCGGCCCAGAAGCGTGGGGAACAACAGGCTGTTGACCAGGTAGGCGGAGGTGCCGAAGGCGGGCGGGCGGTGCCAATAGCGGCCGCTGGCGGCGATGACGCCGCCTTCGAGCAGGAGCGCCATCCAGAAGGTCGGATAGATGCGAAGCGCGCGCGCCAGCAGGAAGCTGGCCGTTCCGGAGCGGCGCAGCGAGAACGGGATGACGAAGCCGCTGATCAGGAAGAAGGCGCCGACCCCGAACTTGCCCAGGTCGAGCCAGGGTGGATAAACCCACGACCCGATCGGGCTCAAGGGCGTGTCCAGCGGCGGGGCGGCGACCACCCAGGCGACGGCATCGCGCATGAACTGGGCGATCACGGCGTAGTGGACCAGCATCACCGCCAGGACGCACAGGCCGCGAAGCTGGTTGGCGAACACGATTCTGTCGGCGGGGGGCGGCGGATGGTGCCGGATGGCTGGTTCGGCCGGGCCGGTGGAAGGCGCCTCGTTGTTCACGGCAAAGCGGTTCCGCCGATGAGCCTCAAGACGGCTCCGCCGGTGGCCGGGCGAGCCCTGAGGCCCGCCTCGGGCAGGCGTGCAGCTCCGGATCCGGCAGCAACGAACGGTTGCAGAAACTTACTCACGGTTAGTTCATGTCACCATTGCAGGAATTTAAACAGCGTCCTGCATCCATTTATACCCGTCGCTTGTATCGGTAACGGCATGGCATACGACGCCATCCGCCTGCCTGCAGCCTCGGCGGCAAGGCAGGCGTCAACTATGGACAGGAACGTTCAAATGGCCGGACTTGAAACGAGTCACGTGATGCCCGAAGGACCCACCCTTGGCCGCCGTCGCCTGATGAAGAGCGCCGGTGTGGGTGCGGTGGCACTCGGCACCCTGGGCGGCGCCAGCATCGCCACGAGCACCTCCGCCTCGGCGGCGACCTATACCGATGCCGACATCCTCAACTTCGCGTTGAACCTGGAATACCTGGAAGCGGAGTTCTACCTCCGGGCCACCACCGGTCAGCCGCTCAGCGTTTATACCGGCGTCACCGGCGCGGGCGGCTCGCCCGGCACCGTCACCGGCGGCTCGCTGGTGCCGTTCCAGAACACCGCCCTCGCCTACTACGCGCTGCGCGTCGCCAACGACGAGTTGGCGCATGTCCGCTTCCTGCAGACAGTACTCGGTTCCGCTGCGGTCGCCGAGCCGTCGATCGACTTCACGACCGGCTTCACGACCCTGGCCCAGGCCGCCGGCCTGATCGGCGCAGGCGAGACCTTCGACCCGTTCGCCGACGAGATCAGCTTCCTGCTCGGCTCGTACATCTTCGAGGACGTCGGCGTGACCGCCTATGCCGGTGCGGCCAACCTGCTGACCGATCCGAACAACCTCAGCTACGCCGCCAGCGTCCTCGCCGTCGAGGGGTACCATGCGGGCGCCATCCGCGGTTACCTGTCGCAGATCGGCGCAGGCGATGCCACCAACGCCATCTCCGCGCTGCGCAACAAGCTGGGCGGCGTTCCGGACAACGGCACGTCCACCACGAACAACCCGTACACGTTCAACAACGTCGACTACAACGGGCAGACCTATCGCCGCACGACGCAGCAGGTGCTGAACATCGTCTACGGCGGCGCGTCGCCGACCGGCGGGCTGTTCTTCCCCAATGGCGTGAACGGCCTGTTCAACAGCACCGCCACCTGAGCGACCGGTACAGCCCCTTCAACACGTCCAGGCACGCACGGAACGGCGCCGGCACCTCGACCAGCAGGTCGCCGCAGCCGCCTTCCGCAGGAGATCATTCCATGCTCGACACTACCAGCCAGCCCGAGACCAGCGCCCAGATCGGCGCAGACATGGTCCCGGCGCAGAATGCCACCAACGGCCGGCGCGTCGTGATGCGCCGCGCCGGCTTCGGCCTCGCCGGCATCGCCGCTGCCAGCCTGCTCGGCAGCAGGACCGCCAGCGCCGCCACCGTGACCGACATTGATATCTTCAACTTCGCGCTGAACTTCGAATATCTCGGCGCCGAGTACTACCTGCGCGCCACGACCGGGAACGGCCTTGGCACGTATGTGGGCCCGGCGGGGCTCACCGGCACCGACATCCAGGGAACCGTGGTCGGCGGGTCGCCGGTTCCGTTCCAGACCGAAGCGGTCGGCTACTACGCCCAGGGCCTCGCCAACGATGAGCTCGGCCATGTGCAGGTGCTCCGCGAGGTGCTCGGCACCGCGGCCATCGCCGAGCCGTCGATCGACCTGGCGGACTCCTGGAGCGTGCTGGCCGCCGCGGCGGGCCTGGTTCCCGCGGGCGGCTCGTTCAACCCGTTCTCGAGCGAGATCAACTTCCTGCTCGGCGCCTACATCCTCGAGGACGTCTGCGTGACGGCGCTCGCGGGTGCCGCAGGCCTGCTGACCGACCCGACCAACATCGCCTACGCGGCCAGCATCCTGGGCGCCGAGGGCTACCAGGCCGGGCTGATCCGCGCCTATCTGGCCGGCACCGGCGCCGGCGATGCGACCAATGCGATCTCGGCGCTGCGGTCGAAGCTGTCCGGCACCGGTGACAACGGCACGGACTACCAGTCCAACCCGTTCAACTTCACCAACGTCGACCCCAACGGGCAGATCTTCCGCCGCAACACCAGCCAGGTGCTGTCGATCGCCTATGGCACCAACGTCCCCGGTACCTCGAAGGGCCTGTTCTTCCCGAACGGCGTGAACGGCACCATCAAGACCATCTGAGTCGCGCAGGCGTCCGTCGGCACATCGCCGACGGGCTCCGGTTCGGGATCCGCGAGGCTCGAAGGCTTTGCAGATCCCGCCGGCTTCAGCCCAGATGCTTCGTCCGCATCAGGCCCGTCAGCATGCCTCCGAGCCTCCGGCCCGCGTCCGGCCATTGCCGTGCAGAGATCCAGGCCTGGGCCGCATCCCGCACCCGTAGCCGCAGCGCCGGGTCGCCGAGCAGGCGATCAAGCCCCGATGCGACGTCTTCCGCCTCGATGCCGTCGCAGCGATGCACGGCGTCGCCCAGCTCCTCGAACAACGCGATCGGCGTGACCGCGACCGGCACGCCCGTGGTCAGCGCGCCGCGCACGGCACCGCTCGCCGCTTCCTTGGACGGCCGGTACGGCAGCACCAGGACGTCGCAGGCGGCCAACCCGTCCAGCGCACGCATCTGCGGCAGGAAGGCAGTGCGGAACTCGACCCGGTCGGCGAGGCCCAGGGCTTCCGCGAGCTGCCGGCAGCGCCGGATCTCGTCGCGCGATTCCGCGGCGTCGGACTCGGCGTTCACCAGAAGCAGTCGCAGGAACGGCCACCGGTCGCGCAGGCGGGCCGCCGCCTCGATCAGGGTGTCGATGCCCTTGCCCGGCAGGAAGAAGCCGTAGCAGCCGACCACCGGGCCGTCGGCGTCGTCCGGGCGCAGCGGACGCACCGGACGCACCGGCAGGGACGGCGCGACACCGTGCGGAAGCAGCGCAACGTTGCGGACGAGGCCCAGCCCTCGCAGGCGCTCGATGTCGGCCAGGGTGTGCACCAGCAGCCGGTCGATCCGCGCCAGGGCCCGCGTCACCGCGAACCGGTCCGTGTCCGACAGGTCGAGCAGCTGGCGGGTGTTGTGGAGGATCGAGGCGACCACCCGGCCGTGCAGCGCCGGATGTGACAGGAGCCGGGCGAGGTCGCGGAAATGCAGCAGGCCGGGCTGGTGCTGGATCACCACCGCGTCCGCGTCGTCGGCGGCGATCGAGGCGGCGAGTGGCTCCACCGTGCGCGGATCGCCGATCTGCCAGCAGGGCCAGAACGCCCTACCGTCCGATTCGCCGAGCTGCGTGCGCCGGTCGCACAGCACGCGGATGCGCACCGCGTCCGCGTCCATGCCGCCGATCAGGTGGCGGGAATATTCGGCGATGCCGCAGCGCAGGTTCCAGCTCGAGATCCAGCTGATGCGCAGCGGCCTTGGCGGCGGCGCCAGGAGCAGGTCGGTCGCGAGCCTGGCATGGGCGTCGGCGAGAAAGGCGGGTGACGGGATGGAAGGTGGGGCGGGCACCGGCCGGTTTGTGGCGGCCAGGGCGTCGCGCAGTGCCGCCATGAGGTCGTCCTCGTCCGGCTCCAGCCACAAGGCGTGCGGCACGTGGAGGTGGCTTGCCGACGCGGCGGCGCGGTGGCGGAGCAGCCGTATTCCGGGCAGCGCCTCGTCCGGGGTTCCTGACGATGCCCCATCGGGAACGGCGCAGAAATCCAGGTGGCCGCCGCCGCCGGTGACGAGCAGGGGCAGGCCGGCGGCCAGCGCCTCGGCTGCGGGAAGGTTGAAGCCCTCGCCGCGGGTCGGCAGCACCATGGTGTCCGCGTCGGCGTAGAGCGACAACAGCGCGTCGGGGTCGAGGTCGCGGTCGACCAGCTCCACCGGCGCCAGGTCCGGGTTCGAGGCCTGCAAGGATGTAAGGTCGGCGGCGACCGTGTTGTGCGGGTTGGGGAAGCCCTTGATCACGAGCCGCACCGAGTCGCCGGCTCGGAAGGCGCGCGCCCAGGCGCGGAGCAGCACGTCGACGCCCTTGCGCGGGAAGCAGGAGGACACGTGCAGGAAGCAGTGCGGCTGGCCCGGCGACCGGTCCGGCGATTGGGCGGAGCGGGCATCGCGCAGGGCGAGGAAGCGGTCGAGCCGCGCCGGGGGCGGGATCACGCGTACCGGGACCTGCAGGCCGGAGTTGTGCAGCACGTCGCGCACAAACGCGGTGGGCGCCACCACAGCCCGGAAGCTGCGGTTCAACACGGCGATCGTGTCGGCGGGCATCAGGGATTCCTCCCAGAACAGCATCGCCACCGCCACGTCCCCCGGTCGGGACGGGACGTGCACCGGGTAGTGCTGGCTGATCACCAGCTCCGGGCCGGTCGGGTGCGGCTCGCAGTGCACCAGCGCCGTCACCGCGTCCTGCTGCGCCGGCGGCACGCCGGACAGGTCGAGCGTGTCGCCGCCTTCCACCGGGGCGAGCCTGACCCGGCCGGGACGGGCCTGCTCCAGCTGCAGCGCCAGGTCCCGGTTGATCGCGGCCAGGCTGTAGCTGCCGTTGACGTGGCCGCTGACGGTGAAGCGCAGGTTGCGGTCCAGCAGAGGTGCCGTGGCACGGTCGGCCGGCCGCTCGGCGCCGGCGCGGAGCAGGGCGTCCTGGAGCACCGCGCGCTGTCGGTCGAGCGCGAAGCGGTCCAGGGCGGCGTGCTGATGCGCGCGTTGTTCCAGAACGGCCTCAGGGTCCTGCGCCAGGGACAGCATGGCGGCGGCGACCTCGTCCGGTTCGAGGCTGTCGAGCAGCCGGCCGACGCCGGCCAGGGTGTAGGGCACCGCGCCGCCAGGCCAGGCGAGCACCGGCACGCCGTGCGCCATCGCCTCGACCAGCGGCACGCCGAAGCCTTCGTGACGGCTCAGGGACACGTAAAGGTCGGCGGACGCGTACCAGCGGTCAAGCTCCGGATCGGGCACCGCGCCGGCCAGCACGACGTCCTGTTCCAGCCCGAGGACGGCGATGCGCCGGCGCAGGAGAACGGCGTAAGGATCGGCGTCGCCCTCGTCGCGGCCGACCAGCACCAGGCGGGACGGGCGTTCGAGGCGGGACCGGAACGCGGCATAGGCTTCCAGAAGGGCGAGTTGGCCCTTGGCTTCGACGATGCGGCCGACGAACAGCACGGTGAAGGGGGTGTCGGCCGTGCCGCCGACAGGGTGGGCGACGTTGGCGCGGGCAGCGTCGGCGCGGGCGCGTAGCGAGGCGGTGTCGAACAGC
>CAXSHC010000067.1:7028-10500 GCA_964236745.1 uncultured Acetobacteraceae bacterium | reverse complement strand
GCAACCTCATGGCCACCCTGATCCTGAGCCAGGGCACGCCGATGATCCTGGCCGGCGACGAGTTCGGCCGCACGCAGAACGGCAACAACAACGCTTATTGCCAGGACAACGACATTTCCTGGGTGGACTGGAGCCGCCTGGACCAGTACGCGGGCTTCTTCCAGTTCGTGCGCCGGCTGATCCAGCTCAAGCGCGACTACCCGATCCTGCGCCGGCAGCGCTACATGACCGGCGACTACGACGAGGATCTGGGCATACGCGACGTGTCCTGGATCAACGGCACCGGCGAAACCATGCGGCCGCAGGACTGGCACGATCCGGGAATGCGCTGCTTCGGCATGCTGATGGACGGGCGCGCCAAGACCAGCGGCATCCGCCGTCCTGGCACCGACGCGACGCTGCTTCTGGTGCTGAACGGACATCATGACGGGCTGGAGTTCGTCATGCCGCCTTGCAGCGGCGGCATGCACTGGCACCTGATCCTGGACACCAACCGGCCCGCCATGACCTCCGGCCGGGCCTATGGCATCGGCACCGGCTGCGAGATCGTCGGGCGCTCGCTGATGATGTTCAAGCTGGAAAGCTGACCCAACCGTTCGGGGGTGCCCGACCGGCTGGTCGGGCACCCGTGGCGCAGTTGCGGTGTCCGGTCGACGCGGCCTCGCCTGGTTACTCGGAGCCCGGCCCGGCTTGTGGCTGCGCATGACCGTTGCCATGTTAGCCGCATCGGGCGTCCTGCCGGGCATCGTTCGACTGGAAGTAGCGCGTGCTCCCGCCATGTCGAGCGGGAGAAGCCCATGCCGGGCGGCGCGTCCAGTCCAGCCTTGCCCAAAGCGAACAACCTGTTGCTGCGTCGCCTGCCGGAGGCGGAACACTCGGCCTTGCTTCGGCAGATGGAACCCGTCAAGGCCAAGACGCTTCTGCTCGTGCCGGAGCAGGTGGTGGACAGCGTGATCTTCGTCGAGCGCGGAACGGTCTCGATGCTCGCGAACCTGGAGGACGGGGCGCAGATCGAGGTTGGCCTGGTCGGCTGCGAAGGCATGGTCGGCCTGCCGCTGTTGTTCGGCACCGCAACCTCGCCGCTGGAGGCGATCGTGCAGGCCGACGGCGCGGGGCTTCGCTTGCCAGCCGCTGCCTTCCGCACCGCGCTGGCCGAGCTGCCTTCCTTGTCCGGCCTGCTGCTGCGCTATGTCGACGCCTTCCACCACCAGGTCACGCAATCCGCAGCCTGCAACGGGCGTCACCAGATCGAGCAGCGCCTGGCGCGCTGGATCCTGATGACGGACGACCGGATCCCGAGCCAGCGGTTCCTGATGACGCAGGAGTTCATCTCGCACATGCTCGGGGTGCAGCGGCCCGGCGTGAACCTGGCGATCCGTGCGCTGCAGCGCGCCGGGCTGGTGCAGCACGAGAAGGGGCACATGCGGGTCCTGGATCGCCCCGGTCTCGAGGCGGCCTGCGAATGCTACGCCATGGTCCAGCGCCGCTATGCCTGGCTGATGAGCTCGTAGAGGCGGTAGAAATCTGTAAACGCTGTTCGATATCGAACAGCCTCGATCGCCAAGCTGTCCTACAGCCACATCGTGTCGTCTCGCCGGACGATCTGAAGGACGGTCGATGTGCTCCCAGTTTAAGAACGGAACCTTTCCGAGCTATCATGGCCCGACCAGGTTGCAGGTGCTTCTCGCCGGCTGCCGGCTCGACCTCGCCTCCACGCGCCGCCGCCTCGCACGCGCCGGCACGGACGGTTCGGCAGCGTCGGTTGAGGCTGCCGAGTTCCGACAGCAATTGGACCAGGTTGCCGGTCGCCTGGAACAGGCCACTGCACGCCTGGAAGCCGCCCTGCGCGTCGTCGACGGCACGCCGATTCATGACGGCATAGCCTCGTCGGCGGACGAACGGGGTCACGGTGCCGCCATCCCTCTCGGCTCGATCGCGGCGAGGCTGGCTATGCAGGGGATACGAGCGGAGGCGGGCGAGGCGTGGGACACGCCGCGGGAGGGCGGCATGGCGGTAGGCGCCGTCGCGCGTGGTCGGGCGGCCCTGCAGGTGACGACCGGACCCGGCGCCCTGTCCCGTCCTGTCGAGCTCGGCGCCCATCTCGAAGGCATCTGCGACGAGCTGCAGCAGAGGATGTCGCCAGCGCCGGGCGGCCCGGTGCTGCGCACCTACCTGACGCGTCTGGAGGTTTCGCCGGACTTGGCGTGCCGGCTGGGCCTCGTGGTGACCGAGCTGGTGTCGAACGCCATCTACCACGCCTTCCCGGCCGGCCGGCCGGGCCTGATCTGGGTGGTCGGCTATTCGCTGCACGACGGAAGCTACGTGCTGTGTGTCGAGGATAACGGGGTGGGGCTTCCTTCGGAGTTCGATCTTCGGTTCCGGCCGCACGGGATCGGCCTGCGCACGGTCAACATCCTGATCGACCAGGCGAAGCTCCGGATGACCTGTTGCGGCGAGAAGGGCGCATGGTTCGTCATCACCCTGCCGGCAGGCCGAACCCGCTGACGAGAACAGAACTGTTCCGGATCATCGCGAAGGCGTCTCTCACGGAGGATTGACAGTAGGATCGTTCGCAACGCGGCTCAATACGTCGTACTGGTACCGTGACGTTCATGTTGACCGGCGGGAAAGGTATGGCGCTTGGACGATGAGCCGATCGGCCAAGGCTTCCGGGCCCTCCTCACAGGTCTGCCCCAATTGGTGTTCGGATGCCGCGGCGACGGCAACCGGACGTGGCCGAGCCCGCAATGGGTGGGCTATACCGGCCTTTCGCGGCAACAAAGCCTCGGCTTCGGCTGGCTCGACGCGGTCCATCCCGACGACCGGCAACTGACGCTGGAGGCCTGGTCCGCGGCGTCGGCCTCGGACAGCTATGTCGTCGTGCACCGGATCCAGCGCGCGCATGACGGGTCCTATCGCTGGCACCAGACCCGCGCCGTTCCCCTGCGCGAGTGGCTCACGCCAAACGTCGACTGGATCGGCAGTTCTGCGGACATCGACGACCTTTACCAATTGCGCCAGCGGATCGCGGACGCCGAGCGCCAATTGCGCGTGTTCGTCGAGGGCGTGCCGCAGCTGCTTTGGCGTTCCTGCGACATGGGCAACTGGACCTGGGCCAGCCCGCAATGGCTCAGCTTCACCGGCCAGAGCCAGGAGCAAACCCATGGCCGTGGCTGGCTCGACGCCGTCCACCCGGAGGATCGCGACCACGCCCTGGCTGCCTGGAAGGCGGCGATCCCGGCCGGCAGCCTGGACGTCGAGTTCCGCGTGCACCGGGTTTCGGACGGCGCCTTTCTTTGGCACCGCACCCGGTCGGTGCCGGTCAGGAACGAGGCCGGCCAGGTGGTGGAGTGGCTCGGCTCGACCACCGACGTACAGGACCTGCGTGCGTTGCAGGAGCATCAGCAGGTGTTGCTCGACGACATGCAGCGCCATGCGCGCGAGCTGGAAGACGAGGTCACGGAGCGCAGGC
>CAXSHC010000067.1:6723-6988 GCA_964236745.1 uncultured Acetobacteraceae bacterium | reverse complement strand
TCGAGGCGCGGCTGATCTATGACGCCCACCATGACGGGCTGACCGGGCTGAACAACCGGGCCTTCTTCATGAACCGGCTCAAGGCCGTGCTGGCGGAAACTGAGCACGAGGCGCAGCACCCATGTGCCGTGCTGTTTCTCGACCTCGACCGCTTCAAGCTGGTCAACGACAGCCTCGGCCACCAGGTTGGCGACCTGCTCCTGGTGGACGTCGCCGACAGGCTGCGCGGCTGTGTCGGGTCGGACGATACGCTGGCGCGGTTCGG
>CAXSHC010000067.1:4363-6713 GCA_964236745.1 uncultured Acetobacteraceae bacterium | reverse complement strand
CTGGTCCGGGACGCGGTCGAGATCAGGTTGGTGCTGGATCTGGCCGAGCGAATTCTCGCCTCGATACGCCGCCCGGTCTGGCTCGGCGAGCACGAGCTGTTCTCGTCCGGCAGCATCGGCATCGTCCACGCCGGCGCCGGGGCGCTGGTTCCGGAGGAGGTCCTGCGCAACGCCGACATCGCGATGTACTGCGCCAAGCGCAGCGATAGCGGCTTTGTGGTGTTCACCGATGCCATGCGCGGGGAAGCGGTGGAGGCGCTGGAGCTGCGCACAGACCTGCGCAACGCGCTGAAGCGCAACCAGCTGTTCCTGGACTATCAGCCGATCTGCAAAGTCACCACCGGACAGACCGTGGGACTGGAAGCGCTGCTGCGGTGGCGCCATCCCGGTCGCGGGCTGGTGCCCCCCATGGTCTTCATCCGCATCGCGGAGGAAACCGGCCTGATCCGCGAGATCGGCCGCTGGGTGCTACGCGAGGCCTGCAGCCAGATGCGACGCTGGCGCGACCGTTATCCGGGGCTGGACCTGTATCTCAACGTGAACACCTCCGGCCAGGAGCTGAAGGGCAGCGGTTTCGTGAACACCGTTCAGGAAACCTTGTCCGACACCGGACTCGATCCCGATCGGCTGCAGCTCGAGGTGACCGAGAGCATCTTCCTGCAGCAGCCGGACCTGATCGGCGAGATCCTGGACGGCATACGGGCGCTTGGCGTGCGCATCGCGCTGGACGATTTCGGCACCGGCTATTCGTCGCTGAGCTACCTGGACCGTTTCCGGGTCGACACCATCAAGATCGATCGGTCGTTCGTGAGCGGAATGTCCACCCGGCAGGCCGCGCTGACGATCGTGGAAACCATCGTACGGCTTGGGCACGCCATGGGGCTGGGCGTGGTCGCGGAGGGGGTGGAGGACGAGGCGCAGCTGACGGCGCTGCGCAGCGTCGGCTGCGCCGCCGTACAGGGCTACTTCCTGGGCTGGCCGCGCTCGGCGGAGGATACCGGAGCGATCCTGTCCGGGGAAATGCGGCTGGAGGAGCTTGGAGCTGTGCCGGCGGGCTGAGCACGGGGCCGTCCCGAATCCTGCCGCCGCGACTCGCGCGGCGCTGCTAGCCTGCGCGTCATGTCGTTCGATGTGCTGGAACTGCTCGCGGCCGCCGGCGCGGTCGCTTCGCTGGTCGTGTCCCTGCTGGTGCTCCGGCTGGTGCTGCTGGCGTCGGGCCGGGAGGACGTGGCCCTCCACCACCTGACGCAGCTGGAGCGCGAGATGGCAGACCGGCTGGGGCAGGTCCGGCTCGGCATGGAGGAGCGCCTGGGCGGGCTGACCACGGTGATCGCGCGCGAGCAGGGCGAGGCGCGCACGGCGATGGCCAACGCGCTGCGCCAGATGGGGGAGCAGAGTGCTGCGCGGCTGAACGCGATCCAGTCCAGCGTCAACGAGCAGCTTCATGCGGCGGTCGAGAAGCAGATGACGCGCAGCTTCCAGCGCGTGCTGGAACAGTTCGCGGCGGTGCAGAAGGCGATGGGCGAGGTGTCGTCCATGACCGCGCAGATCGGCGACCTCAAGCGGCTGTTCTCCAACGTCAAGACGCGCGGCGGCTGGGGCGAGGCGCAGTTGCGCGCCATCCTGGACGACGTGCTGCCGACCGGGGCGTACGAGACCAACCGCCGGCTCAACCCCGCCAACGCCGACGTGGTGGAGTTCGCGGTGCGCATGCCGATGCGCGGCGGCACCGCGCCGCTGTTGGCGATCGACTCCAAGTTCCCGACCGAAGCCTATGAGCGGCTGTTGAACGCGGTGGACGCGGTGGATGCCGAGGGGGAGCGCACGGCGCGGCGCACCCTGGAGTCGCTGGTGCGCATGGAGGCGCGCAAGATCGCGTCCAAGTACATCCTGCCGCCGGTGACGGTGGAGTTCGCGGTGCTGTACCTGCCGACCGACGGGCTGTATGCCGAGGTGGCGCGGGTGCCGGGGCTGATCGACGAGATCGGGCGCACCTGCCGCGTGCTGGTGATGGGGCCGAGCCTGATCCCGGCGCTGCTTCGCACCATCCATCTCGGCTACGTCACCCTGGCGCTGGAGGAGAAGACCGAGGCCATCAGCCACCTGCTGGGCGCCACCCGCCAGGAGATGATCCGCATGGACGGGGTGCTGGAAAAGCTCGGCCGCAACGCGGGCGCCATGAGCAACGCGATCGAGGAAGCGCGCAGGCGCACCCGGGTGGTGGCGCGCAAGCTGCGCGAGGTCGAGGCGCCGGACCCGGCCAGGACGGCGGCTCTTCTGGATCTGGAGCAGCCCGGGTTGGAGCGATCGATGCCGGATGAGCATGGCCCGGACGGGCTTGCGGCCGACT
>CAXSHC010000067.1:3047-4338 GCA_964236745.1 uncultured Acetobacteraceae bacterium | reverse complement strand
ACGCTCTGTCGGTCCGGGCGTGGGCGCACGGGTTTGCCGGGTGAGCGTGATTTGACTGGTCTGGCTGCCGGGTTGTCCCACCTAATCAAGAGCCATGACTCCTTCAGCTGAGGTCTCCCCCGACGACGTCGTGCCGCCCCGGGAGCGGCGCGTGCTGCTGGTCGAGGACGATGCCGGGATTGCGGCGGAGGTGTCGGCCGAGCTGTGCGGGCGAGGCTTCAGCGTGGTCCACGCCGCCACCGGTCCGGACGGGCTCGACCAAGCCATGAGCGGCGCCTTCGACGTGCTGGTGCTGGACCGGCTGCTGCCGGGGCTGGACGGGCTGGCGGTGCTGGAACGGCTGCGCGCGGAAGGGGTGCGCACCCCGGTGCTGGTGCTGAGCGCGCTGTCGGCGGTGGACGACCGGGTGAAGGGACTGAAGGCGGGCGGCGACGACTACCTGGCCAAGCCGTTCGCGATGGAGGAGCTGGCGGCGCGGCTGGACGCGCTGCTGCGCCGGCCGGCCGAGACGCGCGAAACCGTGCTTCGCGCCGGGCCGGTGGAGATGGACCTGCTCACCCGGCAGGCCCGACGCGCGGGGCGCAGCCTGGAACTGCTGCCGCGCGAGTTCCGGCTGCTGGAATACATGGTGCGCCGGCCGAACCAGGTGCTGACGCGGGACATGCTGCTGGAAGACGTGTGGCACTACCGCTTCATCCCGCAGACCAACCTGGTGGACGTCCACATCGGCAAGCTGCGCCGCAAGCTCGACCCGCCGAACGAGGTGCCCTTGATCCAGAGCATTCGCGGCGCCGGCTTCCTGCTGCGCGTCGAGGAGTGAACGAGGCCCACGGGTGAGGCGGGCATCGTGAGCGGACGCACCCGGTGGGCGGCCGACCTGTTCGGCACGGCGACCTTTCGGCTGGCGCTCGGCTCGTCGGCGTTGCTGGCCGGGGTGGCGCTGCTGCAGTTCTCGCTGATCTATTGGCGCACCACCCAGTACGAGGTGTTGCGGGCCGACCGCCTGCTCGACCGGGAAGCGGCGCTGATGGCGGCGCAGGATCCGGCCGACCTGCGCGAGCAGATGCGGCTGTGGGCCACCAACGATCTCCGGCTGCTGATCACCGCGGCCGGGCTGTTCGACGCCGACCGGCGTCCGGTCGCGGGCAACCTGCGGGACTGGCCCGATGCGCTGCCGGTCGATGGCGCCATCCGCGAGATCACCGTGCATCCGCTCGACCAGGGGGTGCGCGTGATCCGCGCCGAGGCGCTGCCGGTGCCGGGCGGGCGCGTGCTGGTGATCGGGCGGGGC
>CAXSHC010000067.1:0-3037 GCA_964236745.1 uncultured Acetobacteraceae bacterium | reverse complement strand
CCTGCAGCAGATACGCAGCATCACCCTGGATGCCATTGAGACTACGTTAATTCCTGCCCTGCTGTTCTCGCTGCTGGCAGGGGCGTGGCTGAGCCGGCGCAATCTGGTGCGCGTGGGCCGGATGCAGCTGGCGATCGACCGGATCATGGAAGGCGGGCTGCACGCGCGCCTGCCGGTCGGGCGCGGCGGCGACGAGATGGCACGGCTGGCGGGAAGCGTGAACCGCATGCTGGAGCGGCTGGAACGGCTTCTGGACGAGATCAAGGGCGTCGGCGACGACATCGCCCACGACCTGCGCACGCCGTTGTCGCGCGTGCGGGCCGGGCTGGAACGGGCGGTGCTGCATCCGGTGCCGGAGCAGGGCCTGCGTGCGGCGATCAACCGGGCCGTCGCCGACCTCGACCAGTGCTTCGCGGTGATCACCGCGCTGCTGCGGATCGGGGAGATCGAGCACGGGCGCAGGCAGGAAGCGTTCGCCGCCGTGGGGCTGCGGGAGCTGGCGGCGGAGGTGGTCGAGCTTTACGAGCCGTTGGCGGAAGCGGCCGGCAACCGGCTGCTGCTGGATCCCGGACCGGCGGCGTCCCTGCGCGGCGACCGCGACCTGCTGGTCGAGCTGCTCGCCAACCTGGTGGACAACGCCATCAAGTTCACCCCGGCCGGCGGCTCGATCCGGGTGGCGGTGCTGTTGCGCGACGGGACACCGGTGCTGCGCGTGGCCGATACCGGCATCGGCATCGCCGCATCCGAGCGGGACGCGGTGCTCGGCCGGTTCTACCGGTCGGACAAGAGCCGGCATGTCGGCGGCAGCGGTCTCGGCCTGAGCCTGTGCAACGCGATCGCGCGGCTGCACGGCGCGCGCGTGGTGGTGGGAGGGGTCGAGGGCGGCGGGGCCGTGTTCGAGATCCTGTTCCCGATTATTTAGCGGAACGAGACGCTGCCGTGACAAAAGGTCACGCTTGAAAGGAGGCGGACGTTGATCCGCCGCACCATGTCGAGCGTTGTTGCTTCGCCACCCAGCGTATCTCGGGCCGGGAGATCTTCATGCTTTACCAGCCGTTCAAGCCTCGATCCGTCGCGTCCCTGCCGCGGCCACAACTGCGTCTGGCCGCCGCCGCCGCCGCGGCCCTGATGGTGGCAGGATGCGAGGTTTATCCGCCCGGTTATGGCGGTTACGGGGGCGGCTATGGCGGCGGCTATGGAACCGGCTATGGCTATGGTTACGGGGGCGGCTATGGCAACTACTACGGGTACGGCTATCCGTATGGCTTTGGCTACGGGTCGCCGTTCGGCTTTGGCTACGGTTATCCCTTCGGTTTCGGCGGCTTCGGCTACGGCGGCTTCGGTTACGGCCGGTTCGGCTATGGCGGCTTCGGCTACGGCCGGTTCGGTTACGGCGGCTATGGTGGCTATGGCTACCGGGGCGGCTACGGCTACCACGGTGGTGGCGGCTTCCATGGCGGCGGTGGCGGTGGTTTCCACGGTGGCGGTGGCGGTGGTTTCCACGGTGGCGGCGGGGGTGGCGGCCATCGCTGACCCGGCGGAGAAGGCCGTTTAAACAGTTATTTCATTGGTGCGTGGGGTGCGCTGCCCTAACCCCTCCGGTCGAACCGGCAGGAGTGGCAGGCGATGGGTCGACGCGCGTGGGCTGACGACGATCGCGGCCGGCAAGGGCTGCGGGCTAGGGCCGCGCGTTGAACGCCATCGTCGTCACGGCGCTGAAACGCCCTTTGACCTTCGTGGTCATGGCCATCCTGATCCTGTTGTTCGGCGGGATGGCGGTGCGGAAAACGCCGACCGACATCTTTCCGGCGATACGCGTGCCCGTGGTGGCGGTGGTCTGGACCTATAACGGGCTGATGCCGCAGGACATGTCCGGGCGCGTGGTGTACTATTACGAGCGCGCGCTGACGGCCACGGTCAACAACATCGAGCACATCGAGAGCCAGTCGCTGTATGGGCGCGGCATCGTCAAGATCTTCTTCCAGCCCGGCACCGACGTGGCGGTGGCGCAGGCGCAGATCACCTCCATCTCGCAGACCGTGCTCAAGCAGATGCCGGCCGGCATCACGCCGCCGCAGGTGCTTGAGTTCGACGCATCCTCGGTGCCGGTGCTCGACCTGCAGGTGTCGTCGCCGACCATGACCGGCTCGCAGCTCTACGACATGTCGTCGAACCTGATCCGGCCGTCGCTGGTGTCGGTGCCCGGAACCGCGATCCCGACCCCGTATGGCGGCAGCGCCGGCAACGTCGAGGTGGACCTGGATCAGGCCGAGCTGCTGGCGCACGGCTTGTCGGCCTCGGATGTCGGCCGCGCGCTGGCGGGCCAGAACATCGTGCTGCCGGCGGGCGACCAGAAGATCGGCGCCATCGACTACCTGGTGCAGACCAACGCGGCGCCGCTCGCCGTCGACAGCTTCAACAACCTGCCGATCAAGCAGGTCGGCAACGCGGTGGTCTACCTGCGCGACGTGGCGCACGTGCACAGGGGCGGGCCGCCGCAGCAGAACATGGTCCTGGTCAAGGGCCAGCAATCGGTGCTGATCGAGATCCTCAAGACTGGCGACGCGTCCACGCTGGACGTGGTCAAGGGCGTCAAGGCCAAACTCCCGCAGATCCTGGCGACGCTGCCACCGGGCGTGTCGATCACGCCGCTGAACGACGCGTCCGGCTTCGTGCGGGATTCGATCTCGGACGTGGCGCAGGAGATGGCGACCGCGGCCTGCCTGACCGGGCTGGTGGTGCTGCTGTTCCTGGGCTCGTGGCGCTCCACGCTGATCGTCGCCACCTCGATCCCGTTGTCGATCCTGTGCTCGATCCTGGCCCTGTCGTGGCTCGGCCAGACCATCAACGTCATGACTTTGGGCGGCCTGGCGCTGGCAGTCGGCATCCTGGTCGACGACGCCACGGTGATGATCGAGAACATCGATACCCACCTGGAGATGGAGGAGGACGGCCGGCACAAGGACCTCCAAGCCGCGATCATCGACGCCGCGAACCAGATCGTGGTGCCGACCTTCGTGTCGACGCTGTGCATCTG
>CAXSHC010000066.1:0-10521 GCA_964236745.1 uncultured Acetobacteraceae bacterium | reverse complement strand
CGCGCCACGTGCGCCTCGATGTTGTTCCTCGCCTCGTCGCCGATCACCGGGCCGACATCGGTGCATAGCTGCCGCGGGTCGCCGACGCGCAGCTCCAGCAGCGCGCCCTTCAGCATGCGCAGGGTGCGGTCGGCCGCTTCCTCCTGCACGCACAGCAGGCGCAGCGCTGAGCAGCGCTGGCCTGCGGAGTCGAACGCCGACGCCAGCGCGTCCACCACCACCTGCTCGGGCAGGGCGGCGCTGTCCACGACCAGCGCGTTCTGGCCGCCGGTTTCCGCGACCAGCGGGATCGCCCCGCGCACGGCGTCGGCGTGCGGCGCCAGGGCGCGCGCGATCGACTGCGCCACGGCGGTGGAGCCGGTGAACATCACCCCGCCGATGCGCGCGTCGGACACCAGCGCCGCACCCACCGCGCCGTCGCCGGGCAGGAACTGCAGCACGTCGCGCGGGATGCCGGCCTCGTGCAGCACGCGCACCGCCAGGGCGGCGATCAGGGGGGTTTCCTCGGCTGGCTTGGCCAGCACCGCGTTTCCGGCCGCGAGTGCTGCGGCGATCTGGCCGACAAAGATCGCCAGCGGGAAGTTCCACGGGCTGATGCACACCACCGGCCCCAGCGGCGCGCCGCCCGCGAACCCGGGCTCGCGAATCTGGGCCGCGTAGAAGCGCAGGAAGTCCACCGCTTCGCGCACCTCGCCGACCGCGTTGGCGGCGGACTTGCCGGCTTCGCGGATGATCGGGGCGAGCAGCTCGGGCAGCAGCGCGTCCAGCCGGTCCGCCGCCGCGCCGAGGCGATCGGCGCGATCCACGGGCGAAACCGCGTTCCAGTGCGCGGTGGCGCCGACCGCCGACGCGACCGCGCCGGAAACGTCGCCGGCCTGCGCGTCGCGACAGCGTCCGACCAGCACGCGGCGGTCGGCCGGGTCGGTGCAGTCGCGCCACGGGCCGTCGGCCGCCTCGAACGCCAGCAGCGGCTCCGCCAGCAGAAGCCCGGCCGGCTCGCCGATGCGCTGTTCCAGCTCGGCCAGCACGTCCTCCGCGGACAGGTCGAGCCCGGACGCGTTGCGTCGGCTGGCGCCGAACAGCTGCGACGGCGACGGGATCGACGCGTGCGGGGCACCCTGGGGTACGGCGGCTGCGGCGATCCGCACCGGGTCCGCCACCAGCAGCGACACCGGTTCGTTCGGATCGGCGATGCGGTTGACGAAGGAGCTGTTGGCGCCGTTCTCCAGCAGCCGTCGCACCAGATAGGCCAGCAGCGTCTCGTGCGTGCCGACCGGCGCGTAGATGCGGCAGGGCCGGTCGAGCTTCCGGGCGCCGACCACCTGCTCGTAAAGTGCCTCGCCCATGCCGTGCAGGCACTGGAATTCGTACTGCCCGGGCACGAATGCCGGACCGGCCATGGCCATGATGGCGGCCACGGTCTGCGCGTTGTGCGTGGCGAACTGCGGGAACACCGCGTCCGGCGCGTCCAGCAGCAGCCGGGCGCAGGCGAGATACGACAGGTCGGTGTGCAGCTTGCGCGTGAACACCGGGTAGTCCGACATCCCCGCTTCCTGCGCCTTCTTGATCTCGCTGTCCCAGTAGGCACCCTTCACCAGACGCACCATCAGCCGGTGGCCGGTTTCGCGTGCCAGTGCCACCAGGTGCGCGATCACCGCCGGCGTGCGCCGCCCGTACGCCTGGATCACGAAGCCGATGCCGTTCCAGCCCTGGAGGTCGGGCTGCTCGCACAGGCTTTGCAGCAGGTCGAGCGAGATTTCCAGCCGCTCGGCTTCCTCGGCGTCGATGTTCAGCCCGACGTCGTGCTGGCGCGCCAAGCTGGCCAGGCCGCCGAGGCGCGGCAGCAGCTCGTTCCGCACCCGGTCCTGCTGCGCCCGGCAGTAGCGCGGGTGCAGCGCCGACAGCTTGACCGAGATGCCGGCGCCGTCGAGGAGCGCGCGGCCACGGTTGTGCACGCCGATGGCGCGTATGGCACGCTCGTAGCCGAGCAGGTAGCCCTGCGCGTCCGCCTCGGTGAGCGCCGCCTCGCCCAGCATGTCGAACGAGTAGCGGAAGCCCAGCCGCTCGCGCTTCGCTGCCGCGCGCAGGGCGTCCTCGATGGTTTCGCCGACCACGAACTGCTCGCCCAGCACGCGCATCGCCCGGTCCATCGCCGTGCGCACCAGCGGCTCGCCGCCGCGCCGCAACACGCGCCGCAGTGCGCCTTGCAGGCCAGCCTGCGGCAGGCCCACGTGGTTGCTTCCGTGCAGCCGTCCGGTGATCAGCAGGCCCCAGGTGGCGGCGTTCACGAACAGCGACGGGCTTTGCCCGAGATGTGCGCCCCAGTCGCCGCCGCCGATCTTGTCCCGGATCAGCCGGTCGCGCGTCGCGGGGTCGGGCACGCGGAGCAGGGCTTCGGCCATGCACATCAGCGCCACACCTTCCTCGCTGGACAGGGCGTACTCGCGCATCAGCCCTTCCACCGGCCCCGGCCGGCCACGCGCACGCAGCGACTCCACCAGCCGGGTGGCGAGCACGGTGGCGTGGTCGGGCGTGACGGGGGCGATGCGCAGCAATGCCGCGACGCAGTCCGGCTCGGAACGCCTGGTGTCGGCGGTGATGCGCAAGCGGCTGTCGGAGCGGGCACGCCAGGGGGGCGCGAAGGCGGGCGTCGGGCTTCGGAGGGTCCGGTCGTCGTGCATCGTGTCCATTTACCGTTCAACCTCCGTCGCCCGCGCAACCGAGCATAGCCGTTTGCGGCGCGGCAGGCCCGTGTTGATCCGCGCCCCGGCACCGGCCATGTTCCGGGATCGCAGCGGACGATCCGGCCCCGCGCACGATTCCGAACGCATGATGGCCTTGAGGAGATGATGGCGGACGATCCCTATGCAATTCTCGGGCTGCCGCGCGATGCCGACAAGGAAGCGATACGCAAGGCGTACCGGCGCTTGGCCAGGGAAAGCCATCCCGACCTTCATCCCGGCGACGCGGCCGCGGAGGAACGGTTCAAGCGCCTGGGCCAGGCCAACGCCTTGTTGTCGGACCCGGAGCAGCGTGCGCGCTACGACCGCGGCGAGATCGACGCGGGCGGGCAGCAGCGGGCGCCGCCGCGAAGCGCCTACCGCGACTACGCGCAAGGGACGCCGGGCCGGCGGTATCGTGCCGGGAGCGGGTTTGGCGCGGGCGGCGCCGGGCCGGACGAGGAGGATCTCGGCGACATCTTCGGCGACCTGTTCAACCGGGGCGGCAGCGAGCCGCGCGGCCCGCGTCGCGGCGAGAACCGGAGCTACTCGCTCGGCATTGCCTTCGTGGACGCGGTCAACGGCGCCACCCGGCGCATCACCTTGCCCGGCGGCGCCGTGCTGGACGTGAAGGTGCCGGCCGGCATCGAGGACGGACAGGTGCTTCGCCTGCGTGGCAAGGGCGACCCCGGCCGCGAAGGCGGGCCCGCCGGCGACGCGCTGATCCGCATCGAGGTGGCGGCGGATGCCCGCTTCGTGCGGGACGGCGACGACATACGCTGCGAGCTGCCCGTGACGCTGAAGCAGGCGGTGCTGGGTGCGACGCTGCAGGTGCCGACGCCGGCCGGGGCGGTGTCGATGACGGTGCCGCCCGGCTCTGACACCGGCCAGGTGCTGCGGCTGCGCGGCCGCGGCGTGCCGGCACGGGCCGGCGGCGAGGCGGGCAACCTTCTGGTGTCGCTTCGCGTGTCGATCGGCCCGGTGGACGACGCACTCCGGGCATTCCTGCGCGACTGGACGCCGCCCTCGGGCGGTGCGGGTGCCGCATGATCACCATCGAAACGCTGTGCATCCGCCTGGGCGGCACGGACCCGGTCGAGGTGGAGGGATGGGTGGCACGTGCCTGGGTCCGCCCGGACGGGGCGCCGGGGCACTACCTGTTCCACCCGATCGACGAGGCGCGCGCCCGCCTGATCCTGGAACTGCGGGAGCTGCATGTCGACGAGGACGTGCTGCCCCTGGTGCTGTCGCTGCTGGACCAGCTCTACGCGGCGCGCCGGCACATGCGGCGGGTGCACGACGCGATCGCAACCCGCGCCGACCCGGCGCTTCGCGACGAACTGGCGCAACTGCTGCGCGAGCTGCCGGATCCCGGGCGGACAACGGGATGACCGGCGGGGCTGGCGGCGCCGGCGGGGAAGGCACGACGGAACCGGCGGGATGTCGCAAGGCAACCGCCGGAAACGGGTTGGAGGACGTGGCGGCCGGCTTGCAAACGCGTGTGCTGGTGGCCGACGCGGTGCCGGGCGTGCGCACGGTGGCATCGCACGCGTTGCAGGTGGCGGGCTACGCAGCGGTGGAAGCGTGCAATGGCGCCGACGCGCTCCAGCTGATCGGCGGTGCGGCCGGGATCGGGCTGGTGGTGACCGACATCGACATGCCGGGCTTTGGCGGCGTCGACGTGGCGACGCACGCACGCGCGCGCGATCCCGTCGTGCCGATCCTGTTCATCACCGAGCACACCGACGCCGTCACCGACCGCAACACCGCGCCGCCCTGCTACTGCCTGTCCAAGCCGTTCACCGCGGCGGTGCTGGTCGAGGTGGTGAACCGCCTGCTCGCGATGCAGCCCGGCGTGGAAATGGTTGATTAAGGTTCCTGCCGCATCATCGCGTTCCCCACGCCGATGGAGCCGCACGTGACAATCGATACAAGCTTGGACGTCCTGATCGTCGACGACTACAAGACGATGCTTCGCATCATACGCAACCTGCTCAAGCAGATCGGCTTCGAGAACGTCGACGAGGCGGCGGACGGCACCGAGGCGCTCGGCAAGCTGCGCACCAAGCGCTACGGCCTGGTGATCAGCGACTGGAACATGTCGCCGATGACCGGCCTGGAGCTGCTGCAGGCGGTGCGCGCCGATGCCAAGCTGGCGACGATCCCGTTCATCATGATCACCGCCGAAAGCAAGACGGAAAACGTCGTCGCCGCGAAGCAGGCGGGCGTGTCCAACTACATCGTCAAGCCGTTCAACGCCGAAACGCTTCAGGGCAAGATCGAGAAGGTCCTGGGCCATGGTTGAGGCAGCCGCAACCCTTGTGGATGCGACGGTCGACGTCAAGGCGCTGGCGGAAAAGCTCACCGCCATCTGCGCGTCGTATCCGTCCGTGCGTCCGCAGATGGTAGCCGACGTGGTGCGCGCGGTGATCGACACGCTGGGTGGCGAGCTGTCTGCGCACGAGACCGAGCTGCTGGGCGAGGTCGAGGACCTGGGCCGCACCATCGCGGTGGCCAGGGAGGAGATCGCGGCGCTGCGCACCGACTCGTCGTCCGACACCGCGGTGTCGTCCGCGAGCGAGGAGCTTGACGCCGTGGTGTCGCACACCGCCGACGCCACCAACGCGATCCTGGAAGCGTGCGAGCGCCTCGACGATGCCTGCGCGTCGGCCACCGGACCGGACGTCGCCACGGTGCAGGACGCCACCATGCGCATCTACGAGGCGTGCAGCTTCCAGGACATCACCGGCCAGCGCATCACCAAGGTCGTCACCGCGCTCAAGACGGTGGAAAGCAAGGTGAACCGGATCATCGAAACGTTCGGGCGGAGCCGCTGGGACGACGTCCACGCCGCCTCGTTCTCGACCGACGGGCGTCCGGACGCGCACCTTTTGAACGGCCCGCAGCTGCCGGTGGCGGCGATGGGTCAGGCCGCAATCGACGCGCTGCTCGCCGACTTCTGACGCGCCAGCTTTTCGAGGCGGAGGCTTCCGATCTGGCGGTCGGAGCCGGCTCGTCAGGCCGGCTGCCAGCTGCGCACCACATGGCCGATGTCGGCGCGGCTGAGGTTCATGTCGGCCAGCTCGCGGTCGCTGCATTGCGACAGTTCGGCGAGAAGGCGGGCGCGCTCCTGGCGTGCGGTCCGGGCTGCGCGCAACGCGACGGTGAACGAGCGGACGATGGCGGGCAGGCCGGTCTCGACGCGCGGCTGGAAGGTGTTCTGGATCGTGGTGGCCATGTGAGCCTCCTGGCTGCTGTAATGCTGCAACGCAACATGGAGCGGCCTACCTTCGTTGTCCAGAACTTTTTGTTGCACTGCACCATGCTCTCAGCGCCGTGATTTCGGCTGCGGGATGGAGTGCAGGTGGATGCACGGGCGTCATAAGCGTGGCGCGGACCACGACCGGTCCGGTTTCGGGGACGATCTCTAACTTGGTCGTCCACGACGGCGGGCTTCAGGTCGCGGCCACCGCCCGACGCGTTCGTGCTGGCGGCTATGGGAAGCCGCCCCCACTTCCGTCGCCCTGAGGTCGGCATCGACCACGACGCGCGCGACGGGCGGCAGCTGGCCAGGCTCCCGGCACTTCCCAGCCGATCGTCGCCGCCTCGCCGAGGCGTTCCACATCGTTCGTCCCGACCCCAAGTCGAGGTTGCCTGGACACCGCATCCATGACCCTCTGCGCCGGGTGTCCCGGCATCCCGCGAGGTTCGTCCATGGCTTCCCTTTCCATCGGCGACCAGGTCTCGGACCTGAGCGGGTCCCGGCACGGCAGGCTGGTCGACATCGACGGGGCGACCGCCTACGTGCTTCAGAGCAACGGCGTCGAGATCGAGTTTCCGTTGAACCGGCTGAAGCCGTACGAGACGCCGAAGGTGGCCGAAAGCCGCACGCTGTCTGGCCCGTTGCGCGACAGGCTCCTCAGCCCGCAGCAGAAGGCCCTCCTGGCTTCCATCCCGGCCGAGCTGACGTCTGCCGTCGCCAGGGCCTACGACGCCGCGGACGAGGCGTCGGCTTCGCGGCCGAGCTTCGCGTCGCTGCCGGAGTCCAAGAGGCTGGAAGCCCTGCGCATCTACCTGCCGTCGCTCCCGCACCAGCTCCTGCTGAAGCACATGAAGCTGGTGGTGGCGATGCGCGACCTCGGAAAGCCCGGTCGCTAGAAAGCACCTCCGGGCCAGCCGGGCGGCCTGGTCCCGATGCCCAGGCTCCCGGATGCGTTCGACCGCCTTGAGGTCCCGCGTCGGACGGAAACCAGGCGTTTGCCGCCGGGCGCAGGCGGCAGGTTTCCTTTGCGATCCGGAAAGAGCGAACGTCACCAGAGGATCCGACCCTGCAAGTCTCCACCCTGCTCATGCTTACGACGTCGCCTGATCGCAATACGATCCACGACTGCGTGCCCATCGGGTCGAAGCCTCACAGCGGGAACCGGTGGCCGACGAGACCCGAAGATACCGTGTTGAAGGGCAAGAGGGGAGACATTGGTGGCCCGACAGCGCCGATCCATGATGGGTCGTGCCAGCGGCCGCCAGCCAAACGCCATCGGCTGACTGTTCCCGCTTTCCCGTGCGAAACGAGCCATTTCGGGAATGCTGATCTGGCAACAGCTTTTCGGAAACGGCAGCAGTTTCTGCCACCTGCCCGAGCAAGTTCCCGCTCGACCTGCCCATACGGGAAGCCAAATGGCCCGTCGTGCAAACCGGAACAGGAAAATCAGCTTGACTAGTTAGTGAGCATTCACTTACTTGCTTGCGCAAGGAGGGCTCATGCCTCAACGATCGACAAAACTGCCCGCTGCGGACCGCAAGGAAGCGATCCTAGCTGCCGCTACGCCGGTTTTCGCGCGATTGGGGCGTGCCGGCGCGACAACCAGGATCATCGCCAGTGCGGCAGGGGTGTCCGAAGCACTCCTGTACAAGCATTTCCCGGCCAAGGATGCGCTATACGCGCAGCTCGAACGCCATTGCGTCGAGGCCAACACGTTTGGCACCCATCTGCTCGACGGAGCAACGCCGTCGACTGCCACTTTGGTGATGGGCGTGGCGGTACTGGTGCAGGCGGTGTTTCCAGGAATCGGTCAACGCCAATCGCATGACGACACCAAGCGCCTCGTGACCTCAAGCCTTCTCGATGACGGCCAGTTCGCGAAGGTCTTCCTGGATCGACACGTCAGGCCGTGGATCGACCTGTTCGCGGTGTGTCTTGAGGCCGCGCAGGCGGCCGGCGACGTTGAAAAAGGCGCCGATGCGGGCAAGGTCGAGCTTTGGTTCGTCCATCATCTGGCGAACACGCTGCACCTCACCAGCCTGTCAGGCAGAAGTGTTGTCGATTACGGCATGAACCAGGATGAACTGACCGCAAGTGCCGTTCGCTTTCTCTTGCGTGGTCTCGGATTGAAGGAAGCCGCCATCGATCGGCACTACGATCCCGGCAAGCTAGACAACATCATCTCACAAATGGTCCGAGATTAATCATGGGCTCCATTCGGAACATAGCCGTCATCGGGGCGACGGGCCGCCTTGGCGCGCCCGTCGCGACCGAACTGGCGAAGGCTTTCCAAGTGCGGGCGATTGTCCGTTCACCGGAGAAGGCCAGAGCCATGCTGCCGGAAGAAATGGAGATTGCTCGGGCAGACCTGCGGGACATCAACAGCCTGCGCGCTGCCTTGCAGGGCATGGACGCCATCTACCTCAACCTGGCTACCGAGACCGCCGACCCAAAACTGGCATTTTACGAGGAGCGGGAAGGTGTGGCGAACGTCATGGCCGCCATCCAGGGGCTCGACATCCAATACATTGCAAAGATCGGAGCGCTTGGCGCTTACCCACCGGCTCTCGACAGCATTAAACATAACATGGTCCCGAACCTGATCCGCATGGAGGGGCACAAGATGATCGCGGCCTCCGGCATCCCGCACACCTTCTTTGCACCTACCCATTTTATGGAGCTGCTACCGAACATGATCCACAAGCGCGTACTCCAGTGGATCGGCAACACCAAGATCAAGATCTATTGGATCAGCGTCGCCGACTATGCTCGGCAGGTGGTCAGGGCCTTCCAGAACCCCGAAACCATGCCGACCGATTGTCCGGTCCAGGGACCGGAAGCAATCAGCGTCAAACAAGCCATGAAGCTGTTCATCGCGAACTACGATCCTACGCTGAAAATTCGGGTCGCGCCGCTCTGGGTCATGCAAGCTATCGGCCTGTTCAACCCCAAGATGCGGTTCGTCGCCCATCTGTTCGCTTATTTCGGGAACCACGAGGACCCTTTCTATGCCGAGCGCACCTGGAAAGAGCTTGGAAAGCCGACCACGACCCTCAAGGATTTCGCGAAGAGCCTGCGCCGGAAGGCTGCGACGGCAGCAGGTGCGATGGGTCCCGATCTTCGGAACGACACAAGCTACAAGGGCTGAGAAGGAACACCACCATTGATGTCCACGACGGCCGCCGCGAACAGCGGCGCAGACTTGCGTGGGCGACAAACGCAGATCGCTCGGGATGAAGTCCTGCGGAGCCGACATAGGCCCGGGATACCACCGGGCGCGCACGCCTCCTGACCCGGACGCCACCAGGCCAGCCGGACACTCGCCTCACGGCCGCAGCGGCGACGATCGCGCTGGTCGACCGTGCCTCCAGGCCCTGGGTCAGGCGGCGACCTCCTTCGACCCGGTGGCGCCGCGCCGCCCCAGCCCGAACATCACCAGGCTGCCAAGCACGGCGCCGAGGCCGCAATAGCTGATCGCCCCGCGGGCGCCGAAGCCGTCCACCAGCAGGCCGCCGACGATCGCCCCGGTGGCGATGGCGATCTGGAACATCGTCACCAGCAGGGCGCCGGCACTTTCCGCATGGTCCGGCGCCGACTGCGTGGTCAGGGTCTGCAGCGCCACCGGCAGCGCCCCGAAAGCGAACCCCCAGGCCGCCAGCGCCGCAAAGGTGACGGATGCGGCTGCACCATAGCCGAGCAGCAGCAGCGAGGCAGCCGCGAGCAGCAGCGACCCCAGTCCGACGCCGAGCTTGGCGCTTCGTCCGGCCACGACGCCGCCGAGGAGGTTGCCGAAGAAGCCGCCGATGCCGAACACCAGCAGCACCAGCGAGATCCCCTCGGCGTGCAGGTGCGCCACCTGCTCCAGGAACGGCCGCACATAGGTGAAGCCGGCGAAGTGCCCGGAGATCACCAGCAGCAGGGTCAGCATGCCGACCTGGATGGGCGGGCGTCGCAGCAGCACCAGGAAGGTGCCGAGACCCGGCGCATCGGTCGCCGGCAGCCGGGGCAGGGTGGCGAACAGCGCCAGCAGCGCCGCCACCGACAACCCGCCCGCTGACAGAAACGTCATGCGCCAGCCGATCGCGTCGCCGAGATAGGCGCCGAGTGGCGCTGCGCACACCGTGGCCGCCGACACGCCGGTGAAGATGATCGAGATCGCCCTCGCCACCAGCCGCTGCGGCACCAGGCGCAGGCACAGCGCCGGCGCCAGCGACCAGAAGCCGCCCAGCGCGAAGCCCAGCGCGACCCGCGCCGCGAACAGGATCCAGACGCTGGATGCCAGGGCCGCGAGCAGGTTCGACACCACCAGCAGCAGCACCAGCGCGCGCACGATCAGCCGCCGGTCGATCCGGCCGAGCCCAACCACGACGATCGGCCCGGCAAACGCGCCGACCAGGGCGGTTGCGGTGACGGCCTGCCCGGCGGTGCCGTTGGACACGCCGAGGCCTTGCGCCATGGGCGTCAGCAGGCTGGCGGGCAGGAACTCCGCCGTGACCAGCGCGAACACCCCGAGCGTGAGCGAAAGCACCGCCCCCCAGG
>CAXSHC010000065.1:0-10674 GCA_964236745.1 uncultured Acetobacteraceae bacterium | reverse complement strand
GCGCTTCGGGCACACTTTCCCGAGGTGCCGCTGGTGGTGGATGCCGGCATCGGCCTGCCGAGCCAGGCGGCGGCGGCGATGGAGATGGGGTACGACGCCATCCTGCTGAACAGCGCGGTGGCGCAGGCGGGCGACCCGGTGGCGATGGCGCGCGCCTTCCGCCTCGCGATCGAGGCCGGGCAGGCGGCACGCCTCGCCGACCCGATGGAGCCGCGCGAGATGGCGAGCCCGTCCACGCCGGTGCTGGGCCGGGCCTTCGTGTGATGGCGACCTCCCTGCCTGGCCGCTTCTATCCGGTGGTGGACAGCGCCGACTGGGTGCGCCGCATGGCGGAAGCGGGTGCCCGGCTGATCCAGCTCCGCAACAAGTCCCCCGACGGCCCGGCACTTCGCGACCAGGTCCGATCGGCCGGGGCTGCCTGCGCGCGCCACGGCGCTTGCCTGGTGCTGAACGACCATTGGCAGGCGGCGATCGACGAGGCGGTCGGCTTCCTCCATCTCGGCCAGGAGGACCTCGACTCGGCCGACCTCCTCGCGATCCGGCGCGCCGGCATCAGGCTCGGGGTCAGCACTCACTCATCTGACGAGCTCGACCGCGCCTTGTCCGTGTCGCCCGACTACGTGGCGCTGGGGCCGATCTGGCCGACCACGCTGAAGCAGATGCCGTGGGCGCCGCAGGGCCTGGAGCGCCTCGGCGACTGGAAGCGCCGCCTCGGCGACACGCCCCTGGTGGCCATCGGCGGCATCACCCTCGACCGGGCGCCGTCCTGCCTCCGGGCCGGCGCCGACGCGGTGGCCGTGGTGTCCGACGTGGTGGCGAACCCCGATCCCGAAGCCCGTGCGAGGGCTTGGATCGAAGCCACCGGCCGCCACCGGGCACCCGAACCGGATCCCCGGCCCGCCTGACCCGTCCCACGGCAGCCGACCCCCGCGCCATCCCTTCACACTGCGCCCGCCGCACACCCTTGCCGTGATGTCATGCACCGGCTGCATGGATATGTCAGGATGAACCGTCCGACGGCAGGGAAGGCAGGCGTATGATGGTCACGGGGCTGCCCGCGGTGCTGCTCGCGATCGCGCTGCTGCTGGTGCTGGTCAGTGCCGTGCAGCCGATCGCCCGTCGGCTGCAGCTGCCGGAAACCGTGCTTCTGGCGCTGGTGGGGATCCTGCTCGGCGGCGCCGCCGACCTGCTGCTCCGCTCGCCCGTGATCGACGCGTTCAACGGCGCCGCGCGCACCCTGCTCGACTTCCCCATCAACAGCGAAGCGTTTCTGCTGATCTTCCTGCCGATTCTGGTGTTCCAGGGCGCGCTCTCGATCGACGTCAGGCGCCTGGCGCACGAAACCGCCACCGTGCTGCTGCTGGCGGTGGTGGCGGTGGTCGCGAGCACGGCGGCGATCGGCTTCGCGCTGTATCCGCTGGCGGGCATGCCTTTGGTGGTGTGCCTCATCCTCGGCGCCATCGTCGCCAACACGGACCCGAGTGCCGTTGCCGCCATCTTCCGCGAGATCGGCGCCGCCACCCGCCTCACGCGGCTGGTCGAGGGCGAGGCGCTGCTGAACGATGCGGCCGCGATCTCCATCTTCGGTATCCTGCTGCCGGCCCTCACCAGCCATGCGCACATCTCGGTCGGCCATGCGGCGATCGAATTCGTGGTCTCGTTCGCCGGCGCGGTGGCGGTGGGCGCCGTGCTGGGACGGCTGACCCTGGCCATGATCGCCTTTGTCGGCGGCACCCCGGCTGCCGAGGTCACGCTGACCCTGGCGCTTCCCTATGTCGCCTATATCGTGTGCGACCAGGCGTTCGGCTTTTCCGGCGTGGTCGCCACCGCGGCGGCCGGGCTGACCTTCTCGGTGTACGGGCCGTCCACGCTCCGTCCGCGGACCTGGCGTTTCCTGGAGGAGCTTTGGGAGCAGCTGGTGTTCTGCGCCGGCTCGCTCGTGTTCCTGCTGGCCTCCATGCTGGTGCCGCGCCTGCTTTTTGGCATGACCCGCTGGGACCTGGTGCTGATCGGCATCACGGTGGCGGCGGGCATGGCCGCCCGCACCGCGGTGATCTTCGGGCTGCTGCCAATCCTGGCGGCGACCCGCTTGTCCCCGCCGGTGCCAACCCGCTTCAAGGCGACCATGGTGTGGGGCGGCCTGCGCGGCGCCATCACTTTGGCGCTGGCGCTGTCCATCACCGAGAACCCGCACGTGTCGGCGCCGGTGGCCCGACTGGTCGGCATCGTCGCCACCGGCTTCGTGCTGTTCACCTTGTTCCTGAACGGCACCACGCTGCGCTTCCTGGTGGTGCGGCTGCGGCTCGACCAGCTGTCGCCGATCGACCAGGCGCTGCGCCATCAGGTGCTGGGCGTGGGCCTGGGCGAGGTGCGCGACCGCACTCGCCGCATCGCCAGCGACTTCGGCTTCCCGTCCCACGCCACCCGCGAGGTGATGGAGGTGCTGGACCGACGCATCGCCACCGAGCGTGCAGCCAACACCTTCCACACCGCACTCGGCGAGCGGCAGCGCGTGACGCTGGCGCTGATCACCATCGCCAACCACGAGCGCTCCATCCTGCTCGACCTGTTCCGCATACGCGGCATCTCCCGTCCCGTGATGGAGCAGCTGCTTCGCACGGCGGAAGCGATGATCGACGGCGCCCGCGCGGAAGGCCGGTTCGGCTACGTGCGCGCGGTGCGGCGACGCCTGAGCCCGAGCTGGCGTTTCCAGGTGGCGCAAACGGTGCACCATCACCTGCGCCTCGACGCGCCGCTGATGTTCTGCATGATGGAACGCTTCGAGATGCTGATGATCGCGCATCTCGTGTCGTTGTCGCTGAGCCGCTACATGCGCCGCCGCCTAGAGCCCACCCTCGGCGTCCGCCTGGCCGACATCGTGTCGGAGGTGCTGGAACGCCAGCAGAAGCTGCTGCAGGAAGCGATCGGCACCATGCGCCTGCACTACCAGGGCTACACCGAGGCACTGGAAAGCCGGATGCTGCGGCGGGTGGCGCTCAGGCTGGAAGGCGAGCAGTACGACGAGCTTCTGGGCGAAAGCCTGATCAGCGAGGAGCTGCACGCCGAGCTGTATCGCGGGGTGGAGGCGAAGCGGCATCGGCTGGAGCGTCGCCTGCGCTTCAACCTCAAGAGCGGCATCGAAAGCCGCATCAAGGCGGTGCCGGCGCTGAACGGGGTGCCGGAAGCGGTGCTGCACGACCTGGCGATGACGCTGGCGATCCACTTCACGGCACCTGCGGAACGGGTGCTCAAGCGCGGCCGGCTGGTGCGCACGGTGTACTTCGTCAGCGCCGGCCAGTTCGAAAGCCACCTCGCCGAGCACGATATACGCTTCGGCCCCGGATCGGTCCTGGGTGCGGAGGACCTTCTGGCCACCGGCCGCATGGGCGTATCCGTGCGCTCGCTCGGCTTCGGCCACCTGCTGGCGATCGGCGCCCGCGACTTCCGGCGCCTCGCGGACGAGCACCCGGTGATCCGTACCAACATCGAGCGCCTGCGCCGCGCCCGCATGGGCGAGCCGGAGCGGTCGCTCCTGCTGGAAGCGCCGGCACCGCCGACGGCGCCTGCCACTGCGGAAGCGTCATCAGAAGCAAGCCTCCAGATGCGGCAATAAGCCGGCCCGCCGACGGCCCGGCACGGGATCCACCGTCCACAGCGCCGTCCCGCATCGACGCCGGAACAAGCGGTGCGGCGTTCAGGCGAGTCCAAGCAGGCGGATCAGCCCGAAGCTGATCAGGCCCAGCGCCAGCAGCGACAGCACCACCACCGCCGTCACCCGGACCCCGGCACGGGCGGCGGTCCTGAGGTCGGTTCCAAGCCCAAGGGCCGCCATCGACACTACGGTCAACAGGCTGGCCGCAGCCGCCGCCGGATGCAGCGCTGCGGTCGGAACCAGTCCGGAGGAGCGCAGCACCGCCAGCCCCAGGAAGCCGACGATGAACCACGGCACCAGGCGGTGGATCGGCAGCCTGCCCGGCTTCGGCCGCTCGCCGGCGGTCACGTGCGGGGCATCTTCATCGGCCTCGTCACGCAGGCGACGGGTCAGCAGGGTCAGGGCCAGCACCACCGGGCCCAGCATCAGCACCCGCACCAGCTTCACCAGCGTGCCGATCTGCACCGCCACCGGGCCGATCGGCGCGGTCGCCGCCAGCACCTGCGGCACGGCATAAACGGTCAGCCCGGCGAGCACTCCGTACTGCAGGCCGCTGAGATGCAGCAGCGGTACCAGCAGCGGCAGCACCAGCACCAGAAGCACGCCGAACAACGCGGTGAAGGAGATGGACGCGGCCACGTCCTCGCCATCGGCGCCGATCACCGGCGCTACCGCGGCGATGGCGGAGTTGCCGCAGATCGAGTTGCCGCAGGCGACAAGGGTGGCCATCCGGTGCGGCAGGCCGAACAAGCGGCCGATGCCATAGGCGCAGGCGATGGCGAGCACCACCACCCCGGCGACGCCGATCAGCAGGGCAGGGCCGGCCGCCAGCACGGCGGGCGCGCTGACCGACGCGCCCAGCAGCACCACCGCGATCTCCAGCAGCATCCTTGCGCTGAGCTCGATGCCAGGCTGCCAGCGCGTGCCTGGCATCCAGCAGGTGCGAACCGCGGCGCCCACCACGATCGCCAGCACTAGGGCTTCCAGCCACACGGCGCCGAACACGCGCCGCTCGATCCCTGCCAGCAGGCTCGCCGCCAGGGTGACGAGCAGGCACAGCCCAACGCCGGGAACGATCCGCCCGAGGCCACCAACCGAACACACCCGATCGGCACCACCTGCGCGAACGACCGGAAACAAGCGATGCGGGAAAACGACGCCGGCGGCCATGGACGCACCTCATCTCGACAACGAGATGTTGCACTCTCTGGCCGAACCCCTTCCAACGGATTATTTTAGTTGGAACAATCCGAAATGGGGATCGATCGGATGACGTTGGAGCAGCTTAGGATCTTCGTGGCCGTTGCTGAGCGCCAGCACGTGACCGCCACGGCCCGCGCCCTGAACCTGACCCAGTCCGCCGTCAGCAACACCCTGGCGGCACTCGAGGAACGCCACGCGATCCGCCTGTTCGACCGCGTCGGGCGCGGCATCGTGCTGAACGAGAACGGGCGGATGTTCCTGTCCGAGGCCCGGGCGGTGATCGCGCGTGCCACACTCGCGGAAGCCGTGCTCGCCGACCTGAGCGGCCTGCGCCGCGGCCGTCTCGGCGTGTTCGCGAGCCAGACCATCGCCGGCTACTGGCTGCCGGCGCGTCTGGTGCGGTTCCACCAGCGGCACCCCGCCCTTGAGCTCGACGTTCGGGTCGGCAACACCCACGAGGTCGCGGAGGCGGTTCTCGTTGGACGGTGCGAGCTCGGCTTGGTCGAGGGCGAGGTCGGGCACGCCCTGCTCGACCGGCTGGACGTCGGCACGGACCGCCTCCTGGTCCTGACCCACCCGTCGCACCCCTGGACCAAAAAGGAGGCCCCGAGTGGCCACGGCCTGAACAGTCACGACCTGGGACAGGCGCCCTGGATCATGCGCGAGCCGGGGTCCGGCACGCGCTCCAGCCTGGAAGCTGCCCTGGTGGCGGCGGGATGCCATCTGCACGCGTTGACGGTGCGGATGACGCTGCCGTCAAACGAAGCCGTGCTCAGCGCCGTCCAGGCGGGCGACGGCGTGGCCGTGCTGTCCGAACACGTCGCACGCGCGGCTCTCGCCGCTGGTCTCGTCGCCGCGGTCCCGTTCGACCTGCCGATGCGGCGGTTCCGCCTGCTGCGCCACCGCAACCGTTATCGCACCCGGGCCGCCGACGCCTTTCTAGCCTGCCTGGACGAGGATGCCGTTCCCCTTGGTCCTGTCGCCGGCAGGCAAGCCGGTTCTTCCGGCCCGGTTTCTCGTGTTCCCACCGCATGGCCGGCGACTTGGTCTGGTTGATGCCGGCGCTGTTGGCGGTCTGGCCGACGTGGTGGCCATACGGCCACGGTTCGGCGAACGGCCGGCCCAGCAGTCCGTGAACCTCGTTCACGGTGTCCATCACGCCCGCGGTCAGCGGCGAGACGAGGCTGGTGCCGCCTTCCGCGATCCCGCAGTACTCGGTGATGGCGGATTCCTGGGCACGCGGGATGCCGTTTCCCGGATCGTCCGGTGCCCATACTGCCCACGATGCCTGGAAAGGCACCAATGCCGCGCCCTGCGCTTCAAGCGCGGCTGCGTGCGCCACCTTCCTCACGATACGGCATGCGGTTGATGATGCCCGGCTTCCAGGTGGCTGGAAGCTTGCGGCGCAACTCGCAACGTTGTCCGGCAAGCCGACCACGCGCCACGATCTGCGAAACGATGGTGGAACCACGTCAAGAAACATGGCGCGGGGCCAACCCGCTCTTTATGGTCGGAGGTTCAAAAAACGATAAAGATAGGGAACGTCATGAGAACCATCGCTCGGGCATGCCTGCCTGCGCTGCTCGGCGCCGGTGTGCTGGCAACCGCCGCGACGGCGGCGGACAACTATTCCTGGCCGAACAACATTCCGCCCGAGGCCAAAGCGCTTATGCAGCCGCCGCCCTTGTCCCCGTTCGGCCAGAAGGTGCCAGGCTATCCGCAGGGCGCGCCGGCTTCCTCGCCAGACTCGTTGACCTTCACGCCGGAGCAGATCGCCAAGCTCAAGGCCGGGCACTACACCGCGGGCATCGTCATGCAGACGATGGATGCCGGATGGCCGATGCTGCAGGTGCGCGGCATCACCCAGACACTGGCGACGTTCGGGATCACCGTGGTCGCGACCACCAACGCGAAGTTCCTCCCCGGCAAGCAGATCAGCGACCTGGAGGAGGTCATCGCGCGCAAGCCGGACGTGATCTTCTCGGTGCCGCTCGATCCGCTGGGGGAGTCGGCCGCCTACAAGAAGGCTGCCGCGGCGGGCATCAAGCTCGTCTTCATGGACAACGTCGCCGTCGACATGACGCCAGGCAAGGATTACGTGTCCGTAACGGCGTCGGACAACCAGAGCAACGCGATCTTCGCCACCAGGGAGCTCGCGAGCCGGATCGGCAACAAGGGCGAGATCGGCTTCATCACCCTGGTCTACGACTATTACTACTCGGTCGCGGCGCGAAAGACCGGCATGCTGAAGGCGCTGGAGCAGCTCCCCGACGTCAAGCTGGTCGAGACCGCCACCTTCGCCACGCCGGAAAAGGCCTATGGCGTGGCGACCGCGATGATGACCGCGCACCCGAACCTCAAGGGCATCTTCGTCGCCTGGGACACGCCAGCCGAGCAGGTCGTTTCGGCTGCGAAGACCCTGGGCCGCAACATCGTCGTCACCACCAACGACCTCGCGGTCGACAGCGCCTACTACGTGGCGCGCGGCGAGATCGCGGCGATCGGCTCGCAGCGGCCCTATGACCAGGGTGTGTCGGAAGCCAAGTCCGCCGCCTACGCGCTGCTCGGCCTGAAGGTATCGCCCTACATCGAAGTGTCGACCCTGCCGGTAACAAAGCTGAACCTGCTCAGCGCGCTCAAGGACGTGACCAAGGAGGAACCACCGGCTTCCCTGGTCAAGGTGTGCAAGGGGCAGTGCTTCTGAGCCCGGCCGGACAGCGTGACGGATAGGTCGGCCGGCGCCACCGCCGGAACGAGCGAAGCGACGACCGGGGCAGCGGCCGGCACGGCGCCCCTGGTCAGGCTGCAGCGGATCAGCAAGAGCTTCGGCGCCAACCGGGTGCTCTACGACGTCGACTTCGAGCTGCAGGCAGGCGAGGTGCATGCGCTTCTTGGCGAGAACGGCGCCGGCAAGTCCACCCTGATGAAGATCCTGATGGGAATCCACCAGGCGGACGCGGGTGAGGTTGTGCTGGGGGGCGAGGCGATCGGCGGCCACTCGGTGAGCGACCACCTGTCGCGCGGCATCGCGATGATCTTCCAGGAGCTCAGCCTGATCCCGAACGGCACCGTGGCCGAGAACGTGTTTCTCGGCCACGAGCCGCACGTTGCCCGGCTATGGGTGGACCGGCGGGCGATGCGGCGCGATACCGAGCGGCTGATCGCCTCGCTCGGCTTCGAGCTTTCCGCCGACGCGGCGATCCGCTCGCTCGGCTTCGCCCAGCGGCAGATGGTGGAGATCCTGAAGGCGCTGTCGCGCGGCGCCCGGGTGCTGATCATGGACGAGCCGACCTCGTCGCTCACCATGCGCGAGGAAACGGCGCTGTTCGCGCTGATCGCCAGCCTGAAGCGGCGCGGCATCGGCATCATCTACATCAGCCACCGCATGGCCGAGATCTTCGCCATCGCCGACCGGCTCAGCATCATCAAGGACGGCCGCATGATCGGGCCGTTGCAGCCGGGCGAAACCTCGGTTGCGCACATTGCCGCCACCATGTCGCGGGCAGCGGTTGCCGAGGCGATGCCAAACGTTGCCGTTGCAGCCGCCGGGCACGGCGCCCGGCACGACGCCACGGACGTGCCGGTGCTGGAAGTGCAGGGACTGCTGACCCGCGCCAAGCTGCGCGACGTTTCGTTCGCGGTGAGCCCCGGCGAGGTCGTCGGCATCGCCGGCCTGGTCGGCAGCGGACGCTCGACGCTGCTGAAGGCGCTGTTCGGCCTGCTGCCGGACTGCCGCGGCACGATCCGCGTCGATAACCGGATCGTGGCGCCCGGGCGCCCGCGTGCGTCGCTCGGGGCCGGGATCGCCCTGGTGCCGGAGGACCGGCGCCTCGAGGGCCTGGTGGTCAAGCACAGCCTGGCCGACAACATCGCCCTGCCGAGCCTGGACCGGCTGCGGCTCGGGCCGATGCTGCCGGTGGCCCCCAGGGCGCGCCTGGACGGGCTGTTCGAGCGCTTCCGCGGCGCCCTCAACATCGCCGCCACCGGTCCCCGGCAGCCGGCGCAGCAGCTCAGCGGCGGCAACCAGCAGAAGATCGTGTTCGGCAAGTGGCTGGCACGCGAGCCGCGCCTGCTGCTGCTCGACGAGCCCACCTCGGGCGTCGACGTCAACGCCAAGGCGGAGATGCGGTCATTGATCCGCAGCACCGCGGCGTCCGGGGTCGGCGTCGTGCTCGTGTCCTCCGAGCTGGACGAACTGGTGACCACCGCCGACCGCATCCTGGTCATGGTGGAAGGCCGGATCGTCGGCACGGCACCGAACCAGGTCGACGAGCCGACCCTGCGTGCCCTGCTGCAAACCGAGGTCGCGACCGCCAAGACGAGGACATCCCGATGACGGACATTGCTTTGCCCCGCACGCCGAACGCCGGGGCGGCCATCCGCCGGCTGCTCGCCGACCACGTCACCTACGTGATCTTCGGCTTCGTCACCCTGTTCTTCCTGGTCTCGGCGCCGAACTTCGCGTCCGTGGCGACGGCGGGTGCCATCCTGCGCATCACCGCCATCGTATCGGTGATCGCCGTTGGCATGACCTTTGTGATCGTGTCCGGCGAGATCGACCTGTCCGTGGGCTCGGTCGCCAGCTTCTCGGGCATGATCCTGGCCATGCTGGCACAGGCCAACGTTCCCGCCTGGGCGGCCGCCCTGCTGGTGCTGCTGGGGGGAGGCGTGATCGGCGCCGTCAACGGGCTGCTGGTGACGCGGCTGCGCATCCCGTCCTTCCTGGTGACACTCGGCATGCTGAGCGTGTTCTCCGGGGGCGCCATGACGCTGACCGACACCATGCCGGTGCCGATCGTCGACGACGCGCTCAGCACGACGTTCTGGAACGGCGGCATCGCCGGCGTGCCGATGCCGATCTGGTGGACGCTGGTCACCGTGCTGATCGGCGCCTTCCTGCTGCACTTCTCGTTGTTCGGCCGCCGGGTGTTCGCCTGCGGCGGCAACGCGGTCGCGGCCAGCTTCACCGGCATCGCGGTCGGCCGGATCAAGGTGTGGAGCTTCGTGCTGTGCAGCATGTCCGCGTCGCTCGCGGGCATGATGCTGGCGGCCCGCAGCGGTGCCGGAAACCCCAACATGGGCGTCGGGCTCGAGCTGGACGTGATCGCCGCGGTGATCATCGGCGGCACCAGCCTGTTCGGCGGCTACGGCACCATCCTGGGCTCGGTGATCGGCGCGATCTTTATCGGCGTGATCGGCTTCGGGCTGCTGGTGATGGGCTTCTCCACGACGATCCAGGAGATCATCAAGGGCGCCATCATCATTCTCGCCGTGTCGGTCAACCGCCGCTAGCGCCTGCTGGCTTCGGGTTGCGTCATGCGCCCGGGGGCCGGCGTATCGGGTCCGGTCGGAACGGCTCGACGCGGGCGGAAAGCCGTTCCGACCGGACCGGGCCTCGCGGCCCGGTCCGTCGTGCGCCTACTGCAGCGCCAGCAGCGGCACGAACGGCACACCGAGGCCGGTGACGTCGTTGTAGCCGGGGGTGGTGTAGTTGAACACGTCGTTGATGCCCGCGCAGATCGGGTCGGAGCAGACCTGGAGCGGGAAGGGTGCGGTGATGATCAGGTCGGGTACCGAGTTGATGGTGACCACCCTGACCTCGTTCAGGTTGTTGACGTAGCCTCGCAGCACGGCCGTCGGCGTTGCCGGGGCCTTGATCTGGTTGATGCCGGCGCTGTTGGCGGTCAGGCCGACGTGGTGGCCATACAGCCACGGGGTGGCGAAGCCGACGAATGGACGGCCAAGCAGTCCGTGAACCTGGTTCACGGTAGCCATCACGCCCGCGGTCAGCGGCGAGGCAAGGCTGGTGCCGCCTTCCG
>CAXSHC010000064.1:5624-10680 GCA_964236745.1 uncultured Acetobacteraceae bacterium | reverse complement strand
ACAGCTTCAACTCGAACGATCTCGTCACCGTCACCTTTGGCGGCAACGACCTGACCCTGCCGACGACCAACACCCCGGACCAGACGATCGCGCTGACCGTGCAGTCCATCATCGGCGGCATGCAGCAGGCGGTCGATCTGGGAGCCAAGCACTTCCTGGTCAGCAACCAACCGGACCTCGGCATCACGCCGTTGTTCAGCGACCCGGCCTTCCAGGCACAGACCGGCCTCACGCCGGCCGCCCTGACCGCCGTGACTGACCAGTACAACAGCACGCTCAAGACCGCCTTGACCACCTTCGCCAGCCAGACCGGGACAGACGTTAAGGAGCTGGACCTCAACTCCCTGTTCAAGGGCATCGTGGCCGATCCGGCGTCCTACGGCTTCTCCAACGTCACCCAGCCGATCCTGACCTCCACGCCCAGTGCGACAAGTTCGGCCGTGACCTACAACCCTGCGATCGTCGGGCAGAATCCGGAGGTGCAGCATTCCAGCCTGTTCCTCGACCCGTACTTCGATCCGACGGCGCTTGGCCAGGCGGTCATCGCGCAGACGGCGCGGAGCACCCTGACGTGATGGCGGACGGATCCGATACCCGTCTCGACGTTCTGGATGCAGGGGGGGCGACGCAAGTCGCCCTTCCGGCCCCGGATACGGTCGCGGAAGGCTTGGTGCAGTCCCTCAAAGACATGGGGGTGAGGAACGCTTTTGGTGTTTGCGGCGGTGCCCAGGCGCTGCTCTGGGCGGCGCTGTCGCGTCGCCTTGACGTGCTCCACTTCCGGCATGAGGGTGGCGCTGCGTTCGCGGCGGCGGAAGCCCATCTCGCCAACGGGATTCCGGTGGTGGTGTTCACCACCACTGGGCCCGGCATCACCAACGCCCTCACCGGCCTTCTGGCGGCGCGCACCGAAGGCGCCAAGGTCGTATTGGTGTCGGCCTATGCTTCGGCACCCCAGCGCGGGCGCGGCGGCATCCAGGAAACCAGTGGCTACACCATGCCGACCACCGGGCTGTTCGAGGCCGGCGCTTGGTTCGACGATGCGGTGATCCTGGAAAGCCCTGATCAGCTGCCGCAGGTACTGCGCCGTATCGAGGCCGGCTTCTGCCGCCCCGGCGGCTATGTCGCCCATGTCAGCATCCCCAACGCGGTGCAGGGCGCGCCCCTGGCGCAGCCCTTGCCCATGGTGGCGCATTCGGCTGTGGGGGCACGCGGCCGTCTTTCCATGCCGGGCGTCAACCACGCCGCGGTGGCGCATTGTGCAGCACTGCTGGCTGCGGAGCCGTTCGCGATCTGGGTGGGCTTTGGTGCCCGCGGTGCGTCGGCTGCCCTCCGGGCGTTGGTCGACAAGACCGGTGCGCCGGTGATGTGCTCGCCGCGTGCCAAGGGACTGTTGCCGGAAGACCATCCTTGCTTCGTAGGGGTGACCGGCATGGGCGGGCACAGCGACGCGACCGGGACCTTCATGCGCACCTATGCGCCACGGCGGGTGCTAGTGTTGGGCACGCGCCTGGGGGAACCGACCTCGTTCTGGAGCAACGCGCTGGTTCCGCCTGACGGCTTCATCCACGTGGATGTCGATCCAAGGGTGCCCGGAGTGGCTTTCCCGCAGGCGGAAACGTTGGCGGTGCAGGCGGACGCGCGCGACTTCCTCGAGGCGCTTCTGGCAGCTTGGCCGGTTGACGCCCCGAAAAGGCCGGCGCTAGCGCTGGCGCGCGCTCATCCGGTGCCTCCGGCTCCGGGCGACGATGGCCACGGTGCGTCGCGCATCCGGCCGGCTGCGTTGATGGCTGCTATCCAACGCTTGGTGGTCGACCAGACCGACGCGGTGGTCCTGGCGGAGTCTGGCAACGCGTTTACCTGGGCAACGCATTATCTTCGCTTCGCGCAACCCGGGCGCTATCGCGTCAGCACCAATGTCGGTTCGATGGGCCATGCCGCGACCGGCGTGATCGGTGCCGCTGTTGTTCGCGGGACCGCGCTCGCGATCGTCGGCGACGGCGCCATGCTCATGAACAGCGAGATCAACACCGCTGTGAAGCGGCAGGCCCACGCGTTGTGGATCGTGCTCAACGATGGGCGCTACAACATGTGCTACCAGGGCATGGCAGCGCTCGGAATGAGCGGTGTCGCCGATGCCTTGTTCCCGCCTGTGGACTTCGCCAAGCAGGCGCAGGCGCTGGGTGCGGACGGGATGCGCGTCGAGCGCGAGGATGCGCTGGAAGCAGCACTGGAAACCGCGCTGGCTGCCCCCGGTCCGTATGTTCTCGACGTGCTGATCGATCCCGACCAGGTCGCTCCCACGCGTGGGCGCAATGAAGGTCTTCGCGCGGCCCAGGCCGCACGGCAGCGGGACGGTCTCAGCTTTCCCGTCATCGCCGCAAACTAGAACGGAGCGTTTCCCTCGATGGAAAGCAACACTTTCGCCACTTCGACCTTTATCGCCGTTCCGGAAGCGGACGCGTTCGCCTATCTGCGCGACCTCAGGAACCTCGACGAGTGGACCCTCTACAGCCGGATGCTGGAGCAGATCGACGAGAACACGTGGCGGGGTACTGCGTCGGGCTACCAGCATGACCTGTACTATCATGTCCGCTTGATCGAGACGCCGAAGTTCCGTGGCGTGGAGTGGCACTGTGGCTACGAGTACGGGAAGTACTTTCAGTGCTATCCGGCGATGCTGTTCCCGGCCAGCTATCTCGGTTCGGACGAGGACGGCGTCTACTTCCACTGGCTGAGCTTTGTCGGCCCCGAACGCCGCACGCCGATGATCATGCAGGGCATCCACCTGGTGCATACGGCCGAGATCCGCTCGCTCAAGGCGGCGCTCGAGCGGAAGGCGGGCCTGCAGACGGCGGCGCGCGGTCGGTTCGACATCCAGACAGACTCCATCTTCGTCGACGCGCCGTTCGAGCTGGCGTCGCCCTACCTCGGCGACGTGCGCAACATGCAGGACTGGGCCTATTTCTTGAAGCCGAATGGCGCCGCCGACGCGACGCAGGGCAGCTTCCTCGACGAGTATGGTCAGAAGGTCGAGATCAAGAGCGAAACCTTCGACTGCGGCAAATACTCCATCATCGAGTTCGAGCATCGCTACGTGGACAGCGTGCAGCGCACTTGCTTGGTTCTGGTCCCGTGCTCGCATGCGTTCGGCAACCCGGATGCAAAAGGTTGCGTGCAGCACCGCGTCGCGTTCTTCGAGCGTGGCATCCCGGCGCAGCGGGGAAAGCTGCAGATCGAGGATTACGGCGCGGAAAGCATGAGCCTCAAGCGCGTGCTCGAGAACAAGGCCGGAAACCTCCAGTCGTTCGGGCGTGGCATGAGCTACGTGCCAGAGGTGGCGCTGTGACGGCGTCGCTCAGCGCGACGTCTCTCGATCTCGGGGTAAGGGTAAGCCACGAGTCGGGCAGCACCGGACTGGAGCCTGTGGGTCTTGCCTGGGATCGGGCTGATCCCATCCCTGCACCCGGCATCCTGCTGCTCGACAACTACGACAGCTTTACCTTCAACCTGTTCCACAGGCTGGGTGAGCTGGGCGCGCGGGTCGAGGTGCGCCGCAACGACTTCTCCACCCCGGAGGAAGCATTGCGCCTGGGCCTGGACGCGGTGGTGATCTCGCCGGGACCTTGCGATCCGGACCGGGCCGGGATCTCGCTCGACCTGATCAGGAAGGCGGCGGAGGTGTGCCCGGTGCTTGGGGTGTGCCTCGGCCACCAGGCGATCGGGCAGGTGTTCGGCGGTCGTGTCGTGCGGGCACCAATGCCCATGCACGGCAAGGTCGACCTCATCCATCATGACGGCACCGGGCTGTTCAAGTCGCTTCCCAGCCCGTTCCCGGCCACCCGCTACCACAGCCTGATCGTGGAGCGGGACAGCCTGCCGCCGGAGCTGAAGGTCAATGCCTGGACCGGGGACGGCCTGATCATGGGCCTGCGCCATGAGCGTCTGCCGGTCCACGGCGTGCAGTTCCACCCGGAAAGCATCGAGACGGTGGCCGGGCACGCCCTGCTGAAGAACTTCCTGGCCATCGTGTCGTCCGGCTCGCAGGCATGAGCCAGGCCTTGAAGCCCGTGCTCGAACGCTTGGCGCGCGGCGAACAGCTGACGGCCGAGCAGGCCGAGGCCACGTTCGACGTCATCTTCGATGGCGATGCCACGCCCGGGCAGATCGGCGCCCTCCTGATGGCGTTGCGTGTTCGTGGCGAAACGGTGCCGGAGATCACGGGTGCCGTGCGCTCGCTCAGGGCACGCATGGTCACGGTGCACGCGCCGGACGGCACCATCGACACCTGCGGCACGGGCGGGGATGGCAAGCACACCCTGAACATCTCGACCGCCGTAGCTTTTGTCGTTGCCGGCTGCGGCGTGCCCGTGGCCAAACATGGCAACCGCGCGGTGTCGTCCCGCTGCGGCGCGGCCGACGTGCTGGAAGCGTTGGGCGTCAACGTCGAGGCCAGCGCGGACGATGCGGGCGAGACCATTCGCACGACCGGCCTCGGCTTCCTGTTCGCTACCAGCCACCACCAAGCCATGCGCCACGTCGGCACCATCCGTCGCGAGCTCGGGCTGCGCACGATCGCCAACCTGCTGGGGCCGTTGTCCAACCCTGCGGGAACGCGGCGCCAGCTGCTGGGCGTGTTCTCCAGGGAGTGGCTGATCCCGATGGCCGGCGTGCTCCGCGCCCTGGGCTCGACTCGTGCCTGGGTTGTGCATGGAGAGGACGGGCTGGACGAGCTGACCACCACCACCCGTTCCCACGTGGCGGAGCTCCGCGAGGATGGCAGCATCGTTTGCTTCGAGGTGGAGCCCGAGCAGGCCGGTGTTTCGCGTGCCGAGCCGGATTCGCTGGTTGGTGGGGATGCGCCACACAATGCCCGTGCCCTGTCTGCCTTGCTTGCCGGTGCCAAGGGTCCCTACCGCGACATCGTCGTGCTCAACGCGGCTGCCGCTCTCGCGGTCGCTGGCCACGCCGACTCGCTGTCTCCCGCGGCCAGGCTGGCGGAACGGTCGCTGGACAGCGGCGCCGCCGCCGCAACCCTGGCGGCCCTTGTCCGGTCGAC
>CAXSHC010000064.1:0-5614 GCA_964236745.1 uncultured Acetobacteraceae bacterium | reverse complement strand
GACCAATGAGCTCGCCGCATGAACGACAAGCTTGCCGAGATCTGCGCCGCGACGCGCCTGCATGTCGAGCGCTGCCGGAACAGCGTGTCGTTCCCGATGATGGAACGACAGGCTCTTGCGGCGAGCCGGCCGCGTGGCTTCATCCGCGCCCTGCGGACGGCCAACGAGAACAACCGCACCGGGCTGATCGCCGAGATCAAGAAGGCGAGCCCGAGCCGGGGATTGATCCGCGCGGATTTCGACCCGGCGACGCTGGCGGCGTCCTATGAAGCCGGCGGTGCGACGTGCCTGTCGGTCCTGACCGACGTGCCGTACTTTCAGGGAGCGCTCAGCTATCTTCCCGCGGCGCGCTCGGCGGTGCAGCTTCCGGTGCTCCGGAAGGACTTCATCGTTGACCGATATCAGATCTTTGAAGCACGAGCCGCCGGTGCGGACGCGATCCTGATCATCATGGCGGCCTTGAACGACAGTGCGGCGTCGGACTTCGAGCGTTGTGCCCAGGACCTGGAGATGGATGTGCTGGTGGAGGTGCATGATGAGCAGGAGCTTGACCGTGCGCTCGGTCTCCGTTCGCCTTTGATTGGTGTGAACAATCGCGACCTGAAGACGCTCCGGGTCGACTTGTCGACAACGGAACGCTTGTCCCGCCTGATCCCGAAGAACCGCATCCTCGTCTGCGAAAGCGGGATCGAGACGCCGGCCGACATCGCGCGCATGAAAGCGATCGGAGCAGGATGCTTCCTTGTCGGAGAAAGCCTGATGCGCCAGATGGATGTTGCGTCTGCGACCGCAGCGTTGTTGGCCGAGGTGACGTCATGATGCAGACATGGCCGTCGCGCGACGTTCTGGCCAGAGCCTACGAGGCCGGGCGGTCGCAGGTCGTATGGACCACCCTTGTCGGCGATCTCGAGACGACCCTCGGCGCGATGATGAAGGTCACCAAGGCCGAACGCTATAGCTTCCTCCTGGAGTCGATCGAGGGTGGTACCACCCATGGCCGCTACTCCTATATCGGCTTCAGGCCCGATCTGATCTGGCGTTGCCGCGGCCAGCAGGCTGAGATGAACCGCACGGTGCTTCGTGGTGGCGAGGTGTTCGAGCCCGAAGCGTCGCCCACCATGGACAGTCTGCGCGCGCTGATTGCGGAGTCCCGTATCGACTTGCCGCCGGAGCTTCCTCCGGGCAGTGCTAGCCTCATCGGGTTCTTCGCGTACGACTTCGTGCGGCTGATCGAGTCGCTGCCGTCGAACAACCCGGACGAACTCGACCTGCCCGACGCCGTTTTGATGCGCCCGACGATCATCCTGATCTTCGACAACGTCATGCAGCTGATGACGGTGGTCACCACGATCTATCCAGCACCGGACGTTGCGGCTTCCATTGCCCTGGACCAGGCCTACGAGCGTTTGGCGGGCGTCACGGACGACCTCAAGCAGGGTTTGCCACCGCCTGTGGTGACGCAGGTGGATGCTGCGATGTCGCCGCCGGTGCCCAACCGGACGCGCGAACAGTACCACGAGATGGTCGAGCAGGCGAAAACCTACATACGTGCTGGCGACGCGTTCCAGGTGGTGCCGTCGCAGCGCTTCTCGCAACCGTTCAGGCTGCCGGCGCTGGCACTCTACCGGTCGCTGCGTCGGCTCAACCCGTCGCCGTTCTCCTTTTATCTCGACCTGGGCGACTTCTCCCTCGTCGGCTCCTCACCGGAGATCCTGGTCCGGTTGCGCAACGACACAGTGACCATACGGCCAATTGCCGGTACGCGTCCGCGGGGCAGCGATCGCGCGACGGACCTGGCACTGGAACAGGAACTCCTTGCCGACCCGAAGGAGCGCGCCGAGCACCTGATGCTTCTGGACCTCGGACGCAACGATGTCGGGCGCGTTGCCAAGATCGGCAGCGTGAACGTGACCTCTAAGATGATTGTCGAGCGCTACTCCCACGTCATGCACATCGTATCCAATGTCGAAGGCGAACTCGACCGGGATCGAGCCGACCTGCTCGACGTGCTGTGCGCAGGCTTTCCCGCCGGAACGGTGTCCGGAGCGCCCAAGATCCGCGCGATGGAGATCATCGAGGAGCTCGAGCCGGTGCGCCGCAGCTTCTATGCGGGTGGCGTCGGCTACATCAGCGCGAATGGCAGCCTGGACACGTGCATCAGCTTGCGCACCGGCCTGCTCAAGAACGAGCGGCTCTATGTGCAGGCAGGAGGCGGCGTGGTTGCGGATTCGGATCCTGAAGCCGAATACCAGGAATCTTGCAACAAAGCGCAGGCGTTGTTGCGTGCCGCAAGGGATGCATACGACCTCGCGATCAAAGAAGCCTCGAGTGTCGGCAATGAATAAGCATTGTCGATGCGAAACAATTTCATGAAGTTCTGTGGCTGGTGAGCAATGGATAACTTTCTTGATGACGTGACGAATGCCGGAGCAGCGATCCTGTCGAGCTCGAGGCTCGAGGATCACATTGGTTCCTGGTCGCCAGGTTCATGGCGGGACTGGCCGGCGCAGCAGATCCCCGACTATGCCGACGCGAAGCAGCTGGCCGACGTCGAGAAACGGCTCGCGACGTTTCCGCCGCTGGTGTTTGCGGGAGAAGCCCGTGCCCTGCAGACCCAGCTGGCGGAGGTGGCGGAAGGCCGCGCCTTCCTGTTGCAGGGCGGCGACTGCACCGAAAGCTTCGCGGAATTCCGTGCCGACAACATCCGCGACACGTTGCGCGTGCTGTTGCAAATGGCGGTCGTCCTCGCCTTCAGCTCTGGCCTTCCGGTCGTGAAGGTGGGCCGACTGGCAGGGCAGTTTGCCAAGCCGCGCTCGTCGGCCCTCGAGAGCCAGAACGGGGTGGATCTTCCGAGCTATCGCGGTGACATCGTCAATGCCCTGGATTTCGACGAGGCGTCGCGCCGTCCCGATCCCGAGCGTCAGGTGCGTGCCTACTCGCAGGCGGCTGCCACGCTCAACCTGTTGCGGGCGTTCACTAGCGGTGGCTATGCGGGGCTGAACCAGGTCCACAACTGGAACCTGAATTTTGTCGCCAACTCGCCGCAGGGCGAGCGCTATGGCGAGGTTGCCGATCGCATCTCCAAGACGCTGAGCTTCATGACGGCCTGCGGCATGACGGAGGCCAACACGCCTCGCATGGCCAGCACGGCGCTCTATACCTCGCACGAGGCGCTGTTGCTTGGCTTTGAGCAGGCCCTGACCCGCACCGACTCCATGACTGGCGCCTGGTACAACACCGCCGCCCACCTCGTTTGGCTGGGTGACCGCACCCGTAACCTTGATGGCGCCCATGTCGAATACGTTCGTGGCCTTGCAAACCCCCTCGGGTTGAAGGCCGGCCCGACCACGGATCCGGACGACCTGCTGCGGCTGATCGATATCCTCAACCCGGGCAACGTCCCGGGACGGCTGACCATCATCGCGCGCATGGGACACGAGCAGGTTGAGACCTACTTGCCCCGGTTGATCCGGGCTGTGCAGCGGGAAGGACGCAAGGTGGTGTGGTCGTGCGATCCGATGCACGGCAACACGGTGAAGGTGAAGTCGGGCCTCAAGACCCGGCCGTTTCAGCACATCATGCAGGAGATCGAGCGGTTCTTCGACGTCCACTGGGCGGAAGGAACCTATCCGGGCGGCATCCACATCGAGATGACCGGCCGCAACGTCACCGAATGCACCGGCGGTTCCAACGCCGTTTCGGAAGCGACGCTGTCCGATCGCTATGACACGCATTGCGATCCGCGCCTCAATGCGGAGCAGAGCTTGGAGATCGCCTTCCTCCTTGCCGAGCGGCTCAAGGACAGGCGCACCTTCGGCGCGATCCCAGTCTAGTGTCGATGATGTCAAATCCCTCCGTCATCGATCCCGGGTTCCCAAACCCGACGGGCCCGATGTTCCGCCAGATCACCTTCGTCGGGATCGGTCTCATCAACGGATCACTTGCCCGCGACGTTCGCCGTTTAGGCTTGGCCTCGCGCCTGGTTGCGACGGCGCCGAGTGCTGCGTCGCTCGATGAGGCGCTCGCCCTGGACCTCGTGGACGAGGCGACGACTGACGCGGTGGCGGCGGTGCAGGATGCCGATCTGGTCGTCATGGGCGTGCCGGTGGGTGCGAGCGGCGATGCGGCGCGAGCCATTGCACCCGGGTTGCGCCAGGACGCGATCGTGACCGATGTGGGCTCGGTCAAGAGCCAGGTAATCGACTTGGTCGCACCCTACCTCGACATGCAGCGGTTCGTTCCCGGGCATCCGGTGGCTGGAACCGAACGGTCGGGACCGGCTGCGGCGATCGACCAGTTGTTCCATGGGCGCTGGTGCATCCTGACCCCTTCGGAACGCACCGGAAGCTGGGCGGTGGAGCGGGTCAGGGCGTTGTGGGAGGCGGTCGGGTCACGGATCGAGCTGATGAGCGCCGAGCATCATGACAAGGTGCTCGCCATCACTTCGCACCTGCCGCACCTGCTGGCGTTCAACATCGTCAACACCGCCGATGATCTCGAAGGCGTGCTGAAGGCCGAGGTGCTGAAATACGCGGCCGGTGGCTTCACCGACTTCACCCGCATCGCCGCCTCCAACCCGATCATGTGGCGGGACGTGTTCCTTCACAACAAGGAGGCGATGTTCGAGATCATTGGTCGCTACATCGAGGATCTGCTGGCACTGCAGCGGGCCATTCGATGGGACGAGGCCGAGGCGCTTGTGGAACGCTTCGAAAGCGCGCGGTCGGTCCGACGAGAGGTTCTTCGGGCCGGACAAGCTTACAAGCGCATCCCGGCGACCAGCTACGAGAGGGTCGGCCCGCTACAGGTCGCCTAGTCCTGAACCGGGCCTGACACCAGACCCTTCCGTCTGATCCGCGAAACACCAAGGAGAAATGAACCATGGCAAGCAGTAATGACGCAAATTCGACGAGCGGGATGCTTCCCGATGCCTATGGAGCAGCGGCCAGCAGTTCCGTGATCGTCCCGACGGGGGCCGTGACCAACGTCGATGGCAGCGATCGGCAGTTCGTGATCGACTATACCACGTCGACGGCTGGCATCAGCGGCAATACGGTCAACATCAACGGTGGTAACGACCAGTTCGTCATCATCGTGGATTCGCCGACAGCCGCTCAGGCCGCCGAGAACACGATCAACGTCAACGGCGGCAACAACAAGTTCACGGTCGACTTCAAGTCGTCGAGCGCCGACGCGTCGCATAACGGCAACAACGTCGTCAATGTCGGCGGCGGCAACAACCAGTTCGTCGTCCAGTATGACAACAGTGCCGGCCACAGCGGCACGCCGACCGGCAACAATGTCACGATCGATGGCGGCAACAACAATTTCGTCGTCAGCTACCAGTATCCCACCGTGAGCGCCACGCCCGGCGACCAGGTTCAGGTGACCGGCGGCAACAACGAGTTCGTCGTGGCGCACAGCAACGGGTCGTCCGGCCCCTACGACTTCAGCGCCTTGAACAACGGCGCGGCTGGCGGAAGCTCCGCTATCCCCTCTTTGCCGAGTGGTACCTTTGTCGGCACGACCATGCCGCCCGCGAGCAGCGGCGTGACTGTTGACGGCAGCAACAACCAGTACGTGGTGGCTAATGCAGCCGGCAGCGGCGGCGACG
>CAXSHC010000063.1:8962-10759 GCA_964236745.1 uncultured Acetobacteraceae bacterium | reverse complement strand
CCTCGATCAGAGGGTTGATGCCGTCCCCGACGATGCCGAAGGCGTGGGAAACGCCCCAGCCAACCAGCACATCGACCACGATCTCCACCGTGCTCGGGTCCGGACCCTGCTGCACTGGGCCGTGCTGCACCGGGCCATGCTGTACCGAAGCGGGAATGGCCCCGGAAGCTGCGGTCGTGGCGGCAAATGCGCCGGCGCCGGCCAGGCCGAACAGCGTCCTCCGGTTCAGGTCGGCGAAGCCCCGGTCAGCGGGGCGCGGGCCGGGCCCGGTTGTCATCAGCCGGCGCGCAGGCGGGCAACGGCAAAGCCGATCGCGTCCGACGCGCTGCCGAACAGTTCCGCCACGCCACAGGCCATCATCAGGTTGTCGACCAGCGGCACCGCGAACTCCTCCACCGCCATGCCACACTCGTCCCGCAGCACGCCGTCCGGTCCCCGCGACACCGTCATGGCGGCAGACACCCGCTCGACAAGCGATCGCCCGTCGGTGGTGTAGCCGACCACGAGCTTCCCCAGAACGGAGGCGGCGCCCATCTCGTAGGCGGTGCCGGGGTCCATGGACGGGCCGCGGAACGGCGTCATGTTGGCGATCACGGCATCGCAGCGCCTGATCATCGCCATGTTGGCGTCGCGTATGGCGCCCGGATCGTGAACAGCGTTCACGATCTCGTTGTCGATCGGGAACAGGCCGGTGGCGCCGGCCGCCGTGCACAGCGCCTGCAACGCCGTGCCGCGCGCGGCGGCGTCGGGAGCGAATACGTCCGGGCCCGCCAGGTAGAACAACGGCCGCTCCTCAGGATGCCGCACCATCGCCTCCCGGCCGCTTGAGGTTCAGACGCAGCAGGCTGACCATCGCCGCCAGCAGCGCGAAGCCGGCGGCGACCGCGACCGACAGGGTCGTGCCGCGCCCGGGCAGGAGCGAGAACAGGGTCGCCACCAGCGCCGCACCCAGGGTCTGGCCGAGCAGGCGGGCTGTGGACAGCATGCCGCCGGCGCCGCCCGAGCGCGCGCGGGGTGTCGCCTGGAGCATGGCGCGGTTGTTCGGGGTCTGGAACAGGCCGAAGCCGATGCCGCACAAGGCCAGCCGCCACACCAGGGCGATGTCGGTCGGTTGCGCCGGCAGCCACACGATAAGCACCAGCCCGGCCGCCAGGACCAGCAGGCCGAGCCCGCCCAGCAGGCCGGCGGGATAACGGTCGGACAGCCGACCGGACAACGGGGCGAGAACCGCGAGCGCCACCGGCCAGGGGGTCAGCAGCAGGCCGGTCTGCACCGCCGACCGGTGCAGCGTGCCCTGGATGAAGAACGGCAACGACACGAAGGCCAGCATCTGTGCCGTGAAGGCGGCGACCGAGGTGCCGATCGACAAGGCGAACACCGGGATGCGAAGCAGGTCCAGCGGCAGCAGCGGCGCCGGGCGGCCGAGCTGCCGGCGCACCAGCGCGGTGCCGCACAGGATCGTCACCACGGCCAGGGCGAGCAGGGCCGGCAGGCCGATGCCGTGACCGGCGCGGTCGATGATGGCGATCAGCAGGCCAAAGGTGGCAGCGCTCAGCAGGGCGCTGCGCCAGTCGAAGCGGTGCGTGGCGCGTGGCGGGTTCGGCAGGCTCCACAACGCTGTCGCCAGCGCTGCCACGCCGATCGGCACGTTGATCGCGAACAGCCAGGGCCAGCTCGCGACCGACAGGATCGCGGCGGCGATGGTGGGGCCGAGCGCCGCCGAGATGGCGACCAACATGGCATTGAGGCCCATGCCGCGGCCGAGCATGCGTCGCGGATAGATGAAGCGGATCAGGG
>CAXSHC010000063.1:0-8952 GCA_964236745.1 uncultured Acetobacteraceae bacterium | reverse complement strand
ATGCTCATGATGCCGGCGGCGCCGAGGCCCTGCACGATGCGCGCGGCGGTCAGGGTGAGCAGCGAGTCCGACAGCGCGCACACCAGCGACGCGAGCGTGAACAACAGCAGGCCGATCCGGTAGACCCGAGCGTAGCCGAGGATCTCGCCCAGCGAGGCCAGCGGCAGCAGGCTGACGGTGACCGCCAGCTGGTAGGCGTTGACGATGGAGATCGAGGCGGCGGGCGTCGCGTGAAGGTCGACCGCGATGGTGGGCAGCGCCACGTTGGCGATGGCGCCGTCCAGCACCGCCATGGTGACGGCGAGCGCCACCGCCAGCATCGCCCAATAGCGTCGGGGAACCGGCAGCCCGTCCTGCTCGGACAATGGCGCCGCGCTCAAGCGTCGCGGCCGTATGGCGCTGCGGACGGAAGGGAAGTGGATGCGGGATGACGCACCAGCGGCTTTGAGCAGAACCCCCGCCCGCTCGCAAGGCCGATCCCGGGGCGGCGTCGTGCCGGCCGGCACGATGATGATTCCGTTAAACCCGCCGCACCGCGCTTCCCGGCTGCGCCACCGTTCTCTAGGCAGACCTGCTCACACCGCCACGTCCGGGACCGCTTCCCAGGATGGCCAAGCTTTCGCTGCCGAAGCTGCCTCAGGTTTCCAGCCGGCCCGCCTGCCAGGGGATGGGCTTCGTGCCGGGCAGGCAGGAGCAGCAGGCCGACATCTACGACATTATCCTGCAGATATCGACGGTCATCACCTCGGCCCTGGAGGGCGCGTAAGGCCTGCCGTTGAAGACGGCCGCGTTGTGGTGCGCAGGCGGTGGTGGACGGGTCCCAAGCTGAGCGAAAGCGTGGGCGAGGAGGCGCTGAAGAAGCTGTCGGACAAGCGCAACCCGTTATTCGCCAAGTTCGACGCGGCGTCCGTCGTTCCCAGCCCGGTGACGCAGAGCTACCTGAGCAACCGCCGCTGGAAGACGCTGGGTGGCAGCGCCTTCCAGGCGCTCGGCAACCTTCTCGGCCTGGCGCCGCCGACGGCGGGCGTGAACATCCCGGGCACGATCCATCACGGCCAGGCCACCGCCCTGGCCGGTCTGCACATGACGCGGCTCGGCTTTATCGCGATGCAGTATCGCGAGGCGCGCACGGTGCAGGACTGGTGCCGCCTTCTCGAAGTCGTCAAGGCGACCAAGCTCGCGACGCGCGGCGGGCAGCTGGCTGGCTCGGTGGTGCCGCTCGCGTCCATGCCGAGCTTGGTCGCCGCGGCTGCGATCAAGACCGGGGTGAAGCTGACCTTCACCGGCGCCTGCTTCACCGCCGCCGCGCAGATCCACTGGATCGCGTTCAACGAGAAGGGCCATGCCGAAGCATCCGCCGTCCCGGATGCGCCGCCGTTGCTGCCGCCGCCCGGCGGCCAGATCGACCAACACTACCGCGCGCTGACCGGCTTCACCGGCCCGACCGGCCAAGCCGAGCCCATCACCGGCATGTTCCGGCTGCTGAACCAGCTCGCTGGTGGACACCGGGACCCATCGAGTCGTCGGAAGCCGAGAACCACCCCCAGGCTCACGTCATCACCCGCGCGATCGGCACCGGCCGCTCCCCGCTCGTGCTGGACAAGCGCGTGGGCCAGCTGCTGCCGTTCGACCGTTTCCTTTTGTGCAGCGACGGCCTCAGCAAGACGGCGATGCGGCGCAAGGCGCGCGACAACGTCACCGCGATCGTGGTGGAAACCGACTAGGGCATCATCCGATCGAACCGGATCGGTCAATCGAACGAAGATGCTCGACTGAATAACGGGCTAGCGCGACCAGCCGTTTCAGTTGTCCTTCGCGCGGTGCGCGTCGGGGATGACGAACACCTCGTCGGCGCGGCCATACCCGCCATCCGGCACCTCCTCGATCAGCACCATGGTGGTGGGGCGGACCGCCTCGCCGAAGTATTCGGCAAACAAGGAGGTGGTCCGGTGGATCAGGTCCTCCTTCTGGACCTTCGACAGCGCGGCCTGCGGCACCTTGAAGTTGGCGAAAGGCATGGAAAGCTCCTCTGGGCTGGATGATGCCGTCGATCACGGCAATGGTTGCGCGCGCCGCGACACGCGACGCGCGCGGGACTATGGTTCAGGCAGGCGCGGTGTTCCCGCGCCCGCTGCCCGCCGGACGACGCAGCTCGGCGAACCCGATCCGGTCGAGGAACTGCTCGCGCACGCGGTCGATCACCGCATAGGAAACGGCCGCGCCGTCCTCGGCGGGATCGACCACCACGCGGAAGGGGCGCCGGCCATGGGGTGACGCGACCACCGTCGCCACGGTGCGCCCCACCTCGGCCGGGTCGGCGTCCTCCGGCACGGTGCCGGCAAGCGCCTCCTTCAGGCGCCCGGCGAACCCGTCCGGCCAGCCGCGCGTGTAGTCCCGGGCTCGGTCCTGGTCCGCCGGCTCGCCGGCGTTGGCGAAATGGTTGGTGCCGGTGGTGAAGACGCCAGGCACCACGATGCTGGTCTCGATGCCGAGCGGCGCCAGCTCCCGGGCATAGGCCACCGCCAGCGCGTCCATGCCCGCCTTGGCGGCGAAATAGGGTCCGAGCAGCGGCGGCACGCCGCCGGCCACGCTGCTGGAGCCGATCCACACCAGCAGGCCGCGCCCGGCACCCCGCATGTGCGGCAGCACTGCCCGGTTCACTCGCTGGCAGCCCAGCACGTTGATGTCGTAGAGCTGGGCCAGCTGCGCCGGTGTGAAGGCCTCGCTCGGCCCGTACACCATGTGCCCGGCGTTGTGCACCAGCACGTCCAGCCGCCCGTGCTCGGCCATGATCCGGTCCACCGCCGCATGGGCCGACTCCTCCGACTGCACGTCCAGCTCGACCGTCCGCAGGTCGGCGCTGTTGTCGCGGGACCAGGCCGCGACCTCCTCGGCCCGGTGCGCGTTCCGGCCGGAAAGGTCGCGCATGGACGCGTAGGCGACGTGCCCGGCCCGTGCGAGCGCGTCCGCGATCATGCGGCCGAAGCCGCCCGACGCGCCGGTGACCAGGCAAACCTGGCTCTCGGAACCCGCCATCACACGATCCCGCCGTTGGCGCGAAGCACCTGGCCGCTGATCCAGCCGCCGTCGGGACCGACCAGGAACGCCACGGCGCGGGCGATGTCCTCCGGCTCGCCCAGGCGTCCGAGCGGGATCATCTTCGTGACCGCCGCCACCTGCTCCGCCGACTTGTCGCCGAGGAACAGCGCGGTCGCGACCGGGCCCGGCGCCACGGCGTTGACCGTGATGCCGCGTCCTCCCAGCTCCTTGGCCAGGATGTGCGTCATCGCCTCCACGGCACCCTTGGTCGCCGCATAGGCCGCGTAGCCCGGCTGGTACAGCCCGACCACGCTGGACGACAGGCTGACGATGCGCCCGCCGTCGCGCAGGCCGTTGAACGCGCCCTTGAGGTTGATGGCGACGTGCTGGTCGAACACCGCGTCCTCGGTACCCGCGAGCGGGGCCAGCTTCATGATCCCGGCGTTGTTGACCAGCACGTCGACGCCGCCGAACGCTCCAGCCGCCCGGTCGAACAGCGCCGCGACCGCCGCCGGGTCGCTCACGTCCGCTCCCACGGCGATCGCCTGCCCGCCGGCACCCTTGATCCGGGCCACCAGCGCGTCGGCGGTTGCGGCATTGCTGGCGTAGTTGACGACGACCGCCAGCCCGTCTTGCGCCAGCCGTTCCGCGATGGCGGCGCCGATGCCCTTGGACGAGCCGGTAACGATGGCGCATCGCTGCGTGTCGGCCATGATGATGTGTTCCCCGGATTGTTGTCGCGCCAGATTACGGCTTGGAACTGGACAGGTTTAGGAACACGATCCGGTTCTCATTGTCTGGAAAACTGGAACAACGCATGGACCGCATCGACGCCATGCAGGCCTTCGCCCGCGTGGTCGAGCGGCGCAGCTTCGCGCTGGCGGCGTTTGACCTCCGCCTGCCGCGGTCGCGCACCACCGAAGCGGTGCAGCAGCTCGAGCGCCACCTCGGCGTCCGCCTGCTGACGCGGACCACGCGCAGGATGACCCTGACAGCGGAAGGCGAGGATTATTATCGCCGCTGCCTGGCGATCCTGTCCGCGATCGAGGACGCGGACGCGGCGGCCGCCCACACGGTGCCGGCCGGACCGCTGCGGATCGACGTCCACGGCAGGTTCGCCCGGCACTACCTCCTGCCCGGGCTGCCGGGCTTCCTTCAGCGCTTTCCCGGCATCCGGCTGCACATCGGCGAGGGCGACCGGCTGGTCGACCTGGTCGCCGAAGGCGTGGACTGCGCCATACGCGTCGGCGTCCCGGCCGATAGCGGGCTGGTCGGGCGGAAACTCGGCGTGCTCCGGGAAGGCACCTTCGCCAGCCCCGCCTACCTCGCACGGCACGGCGTGCCGTTGTCGCCCTACGACCTCGACGGCCACCGCATGATCGGCTTCGTGTCCACCGCCATGCGCACGGTGATGCCGCTGGAGTTCCAGGTGGATGGCGGCGTGCACAGGGTGTCGCTCCCGGTTTCCGTCACCGTGTCCGCGACGGCGACCAACGCCGACCTGGCCCGGCTCGGCTTCGGGCTGGTGCAGGTGCCGCGCTACCGCGTCACGCACGACCTCCGGACCGGCGGGCTGGTCGAGGTGCTGCCGGAGCATCCGCCCCCCGACAGCCCGGTCTACCTGCTCTACCTGGAAGCACGGCAGCTTTCGCCGCGCGTACGCAGCTTCATCGACTGGGCCTCGGCCGAGATCGCCGCCGGGCTCGCGAGGAACTGAGCCCGAAGCTTCGGCTCCTGGCCCGACCAGGGTGGTGGTGTTGTCGCCCAGGCTGACCGCGGACGGGGTCGGCACGGAGCCGAGGGCTCGGGGATCAGCGTTGCGGCGCCGTCGCGCCACACCGCGGCCAGGCTGGTGGTGCCCAGGTCGATGCCGATGATCGTGTCCAGCCCTGTCATCCGTCAGCCGCCGCCTGCGTGGTTCGTTTCGCCGGATGATCTTACCGGCGCCGTGCCGTGAACGGTGTTCACGACGATGAACGTTCACGCCCGCGGGGTCGGCGTGCCACGGCGCCCGTCGCACCACCGGCGCCACATCGCGCGAAAGGCTTCCTCCAGCCCGAGCGTGAACGATCCGGCGTCGCACAAGGGCGAGGCCGCCATCTGGTGGCGCAGCGTGTGCCGGATGCGCCGCAGCTGTTCCGGATCGGACAGGAGGTGCCGCGCGATCGACACGTACTCGTCCGGCGAGCGAGCGATCCAGCCGGTGATGCCGATCGCCCCGAGCAGACCGGCGGTCTGACGCGACTGCGGCGCGCAGCCGGGCAGCGTCACCACCGGCACGCCCATCCACAACGCGTCGCAGCTGGTCAGGCCGCCGGAGAACGGGAACGGGTCCAGGCCGACGTCGACGTCACCCCATTGCTCCAGCGTCGCCTGGTGCGACGACTCGCCGCGAAGCTCCAGCCGCTCCGCCCCGATGCCAAGCTCGGCGAACCGCGTCGCCAGGTGCCGGCGCATGTCGTCGTCGCGCAGCGACTTCCATTTCAGCAGCAGGCGCGACCCGGGTGCCGCGTGCAGCAGTTGCGCCCAGAGCCGCACCACGTCCGGCCCGACCTTGGCCAGGTTGTTGAAGCTGCCGAAGGTGGGCGGACGGCCACGGGTGCAGGGCGGCTCGGCGGGCGAGGGCGTGTCATCGATCGGGGCAAAGCAGAAGCGCGAGCCGGGCAGGCGGACCACAAGCTCGCTGTAGTCGCCTTCCCGTCCGAACGGGATCGTATGGGCGTCCGACAGGATCGCGTCCATGTTGGACAATCCGGTGGTTGCCCAGTAGCCGAGCCAGCTCGCCTGCAGCGGCGCCGCCCTGCGCGTGAACAACGGCAGGCGGTTGCCTGCCGTGTGCCCGGACAGGTCCACCAGGATGTCGATCCCGTCCGCCGCGATCGTGGCCGCCGCCGCCTCGTCCGGCAGCCCAACCAGGCTGCGCCAGCGGTCCGACGTTTGGCGCAGCGCGTCCGCGACCGGTCCCCGGTGCGGATGGGTGTCGTAGCAGGTCACCTCCACCGCCAGGCGGTCGTGATGGCGCAGCACCGGCCTCAGCAGGTGCCCGACCGGGTGGGGGCCGAGATCGCCGGACACGTAGCCGATGCGCAGCCGTCGGTCCGGATCGGGGTCGTTGCCGAAGACCGGGCGCGGACCGGGCCGCTCCACCGCGGCGGCGAAGCACCGCGCCGCGGCCCGGAGCGCGCCGGGCGCGGGCTCGGGGCGGTAGTGCAGGGTCATCAGGAGGTTGGACCGGGCGTCGGCGAAGCCCCCGTCGAGGCGGATCGCGGTGTCGTAGGCGCGCAGGGCCTCGTCGAACCGGCCAGCGTCCTTGAGCAGGTTTCCCAGGTTGGAGTGCGCCCTGGCGACGCCGGGCCCGAGCCGGATGGCGGCCTCCTGCGCCGCGATCGCCTCGCCGAGCCGCCCGGTGGTGCCGAGCGCGTTGCCGAGGTTGGCATGGGCGTCGGCGTAGTCCGGCCTGCTTGCGATCGCGGCGCGGTAGGCGAGCACCGCATCCTCCGCCCGTCCCGCGCCGGCCAGGGCGTTGCCGAGGTTGCAGTGCGCCTCGGCGAAGTCCGGCCGGAGCCACAGAACGGTGTCGTATGCGGCGACCGCCTCGTCGAACCGTCCCGACGTGGCCAAGGCGTTCGCCAGGTTGAAGTGCGCTCCCGCCGCGTCCGGCCGCAGGCGGATCGCGATGTGCAGGGCGGCGATGGCCTCGTCGAAGCGCCCCAGCTGCTTCAGCGCTACGCCGAGGTTGACGTGCGCGTCGACGAAGCCAGGCTCGATGCGCAGCGCAGCCTCGAACGCGGCCACGGCCTGCGCCGGCCTGCCCGCTTCCTGCAAGGCGTTGCCGAGGCCGAGATGGGCTGCGAGGTAGTCCGCCCGGAGCCGAATGGCGTTCTGGTAGGCGTCGAGCGACGCGTCGTACCGCCGCAGGGCGGCCAGCGTGTGGCCCAGGTTGAGGTGGAACGGCGCCTTGCCGGGGTCGACGCCTATCGCCTGGCCGATCAGTTCCCGGGCGCGGACGTGCTGTCCGGCGTCAAACGCGAGCAGGCCGGACAAATGCAGCGCGTCAGCGTGGCGCGGCGCCAGCGCCAGCACGCGGCGATACAGGGCGCCGGCCTGCTCCGCTTGTCCGGCCTGGTGATGCCGGACCGCGTCCGCGAACAGGCCGGATGCGGTCGCGGCGTCGGCATGATCCAGTCGCGCGCCGCCCTGCGCCCGGCGCTCCCTACGGTTCATCGCCTGCCGCTTCCGTCCGCTGACGGCGCGGCGGCCGCGTCTTCTAGGTGCAGGCCAAGCATGGCGGTCGCCACCCGGCGGGTGATCGCGTCGTCCGCCTCGTCCAGCCGCCAGCGTATCTCGCCGTCCAGGAACAACAGCGCCAGGCCGTGCACCATCGACCAGCAGCCAATCGTGCGCGCTTCCCGGTCGCTTCCTGCCGGCGTGTCCGCCGCCACCCGGTCCGACAGCACGGCATAGGTCGCCCTCGCGACCGCGCCCAGGGCAGGATCGTACGGCGCGTCCGGCCGCTTGGCCCCGAACATGAGACGGAACAGCATCGGGTTGGCCAGCGCATAGCGCACGTAGGCCACCGCCTGCGCGACCAGCGCGTCCCCGGGCGGCGCCGATCCGTCTGCCGCGCGCAGGGCGTCGCCCAGGGCACCGAAGCCGTGCGCCGCCACCGCCGCGACCAGCGCGTTCTTGTCCGCGTAGTGGCGATACGGCGCCATCGCCGACACCCCCGCGCGCCGCGCCACCTCGCGCAGCGACAGCGCCTCGACGCCGTTCTCCGCCAGCAGGGCCAGGGCCGCCGCGAGCAGGGCCGGGCCCAGTTCACCGTGATGATAGCGCCGCAATGTTGACACTGTAAGCAGATGCCCTATGTATGCGCTGTAAACAAGTGCATGGCTGCATGCAGCCACAGCCGTGCAGACGTGGAGAACGCCATGGTCAAGTTCACCATCCTGCTGCGACGCCATCCGTCGATGAGCCACGACGCCTTTGTCGACTACCACCGGCACACCCACGCGCCGTTGTTCTGCGCGCTTCCCGCGGTGCGCGAGCACGTCCGGCGCTACGTGCAGTCGCACGCGCTGCCGTTGCCGATGCCCGGCCTGCCCGATGCCGGGTTCGACGGCATCACCGAGATCTGGGCCGACGACGCGGACGGTCTGCGAACGGTGTTCACGTCCGACGAGTACATGGCGTCCATCAGGCCGGACGAGGCACGGTTCCTCGACCTGCACGCCTGCGCGTTCCTCCTGTCGACCGAAACCGTGATGATCGGCTGATGGCAACCACCGTGACCGGGAACAGGAACATGAGCTACGACCGGCGCTCCGTCGACCTGTCCGGCTATCCCGACCTGGTCGTGATCTATCTCGGCTACCGCGCCAACAGCCTTGCCGGCCTGCGCAGCATGCTGCGGATCGGGCGCGGCCTGCAGGAGATCCGCAGCAACCCGCCGGACGGGCTGCTGTCGCACGAGGGAATGATGTTCGGCCTGCTGCATCCGGGCTTCCGGCAGTACTGGCGCGACTTCGACAGCCTGGAAGCCTTCACCCGGGCGGCGCGGCACAAGGGCTGGTGGGGCGACTTCGCCCGCAACCCGCGCGCCGGCGGCATCTGGCACGAGACCTATCGCATCGGCGGCGGCATGGAAGCGATCTATTCCGGCATGCCGCCGATCGGCTTCGCGAGCTTCGCGCCGTCACGCGCGCCGGAAGGCCGGTTCACCAGCGCGCGGCAGCGGGTCGGCGCATGACCGCTCAAGCGTTGCCGCGCGCCGCCAGCCGGGCACGATAGGAGTCCAGGATCACCGCGCCGATGATCACCAGCCCGGTGATGATCTGCCGCACGAAGTCGGTGACGCCCATCAGGATCAGCCCGTTGGCCAGCACGCCAATGATCGCCGCCCCCAGCAGGGTG
>CAXSHC010000062.1:0-10774 GCA_964236745.1 uncultured Acetobacteraceae bacterium | reverse complement strand
CGACATCAGCACCGCGACCTGCAGCCCGTTGCCGAGCACCTCCACGAACGCCAGCGCCACGGCGCTCCAGAAGGTCAGCCGCATGATGCGCGACACGATGCGCCCGCCATTGGCGAGCTCGTGCGCGAAGGGACGCGCCAGCAGCACCAGGAACAGCACGCCACCCAGCGCCATCGACTGCGCGACGATGGTCAGCCCATGCAGGACGATGCTCAGATAGCCGAACAGGTCGACGAGCAGCGACACCGGGCCTGGTTCCCTACTTCGCCACGACGGTGAACGGCACGTCGCCGTGGGTGATGTGCCCGTCCAGCGCCAGCGCCTGCCAGCGCAGCGTATAGGCGCCGGGCTTGAGATCGGCCTCGGCGTCGAGCGCGTTGGTGGGGCTCGCGGGCGAAACCGGCAGCACCGCCTGGGTCCCGTCAGGCGCGGTCAGGGTCAGGCGGGAGCGGCGATGGTCGATCCTGCTGTTGTAGCGGAAATCGAGCGCCTGGTGCCCGGCGGCGATCGTGCCGCCCGTGGCCGGGGTGCTGCCGGTCAGGATGGCGTGGGCCAGCGCGGCACCGGGCGAGGCAGCCAGCCCGAGAAGAACGAGGCCGGGCAGCCGGAACGGCCGGAGGGCGGGCAGCGAAAGGGGCATGGCGAAGATCCTGGGACGGATTGATCGTGGCACGCCGGTCACGGCGGGACCCGGCGTCCGGCGCTGGTGCGGCCTGCCGTGCTAGGCCAAAACCACGTCCGGTGGAACACTGCGGCACATGAAAAACCGGTTGGGTTCGGCTGTCCTGGCATTCGCGATGCTCCCGGCGGCTCTGCCGGCGGACGCGCAGGCCCTGCACTACCCGGCACCGGTCGCGGCCCGATGCTACAGCTCGCCGTTCGGCTGGCGTCACCGTGTCGGACCCATGGCGCCGGCCGGGTTCCATAACGGCATCGACCTTCCCGTGCCGGCGGGCGCCCTGGTGCGCACACCGGTCGCCGGCGTCGTCGCCCGGATCAGGCGCATGGGGATCGGCGGGCTGCAGGTGACGCTGCACCATCCGGGCGGGCTGATCACGCTCTACGCCCATCTCGGCAGCGTGGTGCCGGCGCTGGCCGAAGGCCGGACCATCCTCGCAGCCGGCGACCCGATCGGGCGGATCGGCCGCACCGGCGTCACCTACGGCACGCACCTGTTCTTCGCGGTGTTCGCGAACGGCCAGGCGATCGATCCGAACCTTCTGCTCGGCTTGCCGCCTTGCTGAGGCGGCGCGCCTGTCGAGCCTTTAAATATAATGCTCGTCCAGCGGCGCGAAGCCGTTGAAGCGGGTCGAGCAGTAGGTCGACACGTAGGCGCCGGTGGACAGCAGCTCCACCCGCTCGCCCGAGCACAGGTCGAGCGGCAGACGATAGCCGCTCTTCTCGTACAGGATGTCGGCGCCGTCGCAGGTCGGCCCGGCCAGCGCCACCGGCCCGGTGGCGGCGCCGTCGTGCGGGGTGCGCATGCGGTACTTGATGGACTCGTTCTCGGTTTCCGCCAGGCCGCCGAAGCGGCCGATGTCGAGATACACCCAGCGCACCGGGTCGGACGTGCCGTCGGGAAGCCCGCGCCGGCTGACCAGTACCACCTCAGAGCTGACCACGCCGGCATCGCCGACCACGAACCGGCCCGGCTCGATGATCATCTCCGGCAGGGCGTTGCCGAAGGCCCGCGTCATCGCCCGGCCGATCGCCGACGCGAACTGGTCGATCGGCGGCACGTCGTCGCGGTAGCGGGTGGGAAAGCCGCCACCGAGGTTGACCATGCGCAGATCGAGCCCGGCCGACACGAGGTCGGTGAACAGCATCGCCGCCCGGCCGATCGCCGCCTCGTATGCGGCGGTGTCGGTCTGCTGGCTGCCGACATGGAACGACAGGCCATACGGGTCCAGCCCGAGGTCGCGTGCGCGCAGCATCAGCGCGCGCGCGTGCTCCATCGAGGTGCCGAACTTGCGCGACAGCGGCCAGTCAGCGCCGGCGTTCTCCACCAGCAGACGGCAGTAGACCCGCGCACCCGGAGCATGACGCGCGAGCTTCTCCAGTTCCTCGTCGGAATCGAAGGCGAACATGCTGACGCCCACCCCGTGGGCGCTGGCGATGGCACTCGCCTTCTTGATGGTGTTGCCGAACGAGATCGCCGACGCGTCGGCACCGGCCTCCAGGCACAGCCGGATCTCCTCCCAACTCGCCGCGTCGAAGCAGGAGCCGAGCGATACCAGCCGTTGCAGCACCGGCAGCGCCGGGTTCGCCTTGACGGCGTAGTAAATCCGGGCCAGCGGCAGCGCCGCCTCGATCTCGCAATAGCGCAATTCGACCTGATCCACGTCCACCACCAGACAGGGAGTGGCCGGAGCGTGGTCAGCCAGAAACGAAGCGATCTTGGGAGTCATCGCGCCATCCTCCAGTGTCATCCGCCTGTTGGAGGCGACGGACGAGTTGCGAAACGGTCTAACGGACCGGCGACCAAGACTGGGACCCTCCCGGCGGAGGGGTTCCGATTGCCAGAACGCTTGACGTCGTTGCGTAACCGCGGAGGGCCAGTGGCACGTGCGTTGCTGCGTGGGGGGCATATGCGTCCAGCCTTTGCCGGATGCAACAGGTAATCGCGGCGCGGAAAGAAAAAGCGCGACGGACCCGGCTCACACCTCCGGCAACCCGGTTCGTTCCGCGGGCGTTCACCCCGACGGCAGCGATCCGGATGGGGTCGCGGAACCGGAGCACGGCATGGCAGAGCACGCGCGCGGCATCGGACCGGTCACGGACGCCGAACGGAAGTCGGATGCTAGGCGGGACGCCACCACCATGCCCGACCTGGAGTCCCAGCAGGCCCAGGCGCTGGGCCGCACCGCCGAGCATCCCGGGAGGATCCCCTGGGCCGGATGGAAGAAGGTGCTGATGCGCACCTTCTCCGAGATGATTTCCGACCAGATCGGGCTGGCCGCGGCCGGCTGCGCCTTCTACGCCACGTTGGCGTTGTTCCCGGCGATCAGCACCCTGGTCTCGCTGTACGGCCTGGCCTTCGACCCCGCCACCGTGGAGCCGCAGCTGCGCGTGCTGCGCGACCTGCTGCCGCGCCCGGCCTTCGTACTGATCTCGGAGCGGGTGCACACGCTGGTCAGCCAGCCGCGCGGCACCCTCACCATCAGCCTGATCATCAGCACCCTGGTGACGCTGTGGTCGTCCTCGGCCGGCACCAAGTCGATCCTGGCGGCGCTGAACATGGCCTACGAGGAGAAGGAAACCCGTTCCTTCATCCGGTTCCAGGCGACGGCGCTGACCATGACCCTGTGCGCGATCCTGGGGGCCGCCCTGACGGTGGCGCTGCTGGTGTTCCTGCCCGCCGTGCTCGACTTCATCCCGCGCCACTTCGGCTTCGAGGCGGTGGAAGCCGGCACCCAGACCCTGCTCAAGATCGGCACGCCGGTGCTGCTGCTGCTGTTCGTCGGCCTGTCGTTCTCGCTGCTGTACCGGTTCGGCCCGTCACGCCGTGGCGCATCCTGGCACTGGATCACCCCCGGCTCGCTGGTGGCGACGCTGCTCTGGCTGCTCGCCTCCACCGGGTTCTCGTACTACGTTGGCCACGTCGCCAGCTACGACGCCACCTATGGGCCACTCGGCGCGGTGGTGGGCATCATGATGTGGTTCTTCGTGACCGCCTACGTGGTCCTGCTGGGCGCCGAGCTGAACGCGGAGCTGGAGCTGCAGACTGCGGTCGACAGCTCCGCTGGTTCGCCCCGGCCTATTGGTCGGCGAGGCGCGTATGTCGCCGACCACGTGGCGACCGACTGACCGTCGGCTCGTCGCCGGCAACGGCGATCGCCTGCGCGCTGGTGTCGCCGTCGGAAGCCTGGGCCACCTCGACCATGTCCTGGGTCGCCTGCTGCAGGGTCACGCTGGCGGTACCGCTGTCGAGCATGCCGATGCGCGCGGCGGCGGCGCGGGACAGGTCGACGATGCGGCCGCCATATGGCCCGCGGTCGTTCACCGTCACCACCACCGAGCGCCCAGTGGTGTCGGACGTCACCAGCACCCGGGTGCCGAGCGGCAGCGTCGGGTGGGCGCAGGTGAGCTGCATCGGGTCGAACCGGTCGCCGCTGGACGTGCGGCGTCCACTGTGGTCGCGACCATACCAGCTGGCCATGCCCTGCTCCGACCAGGCCAGCGCCGAGCGCCCGGCAGCGGCGACGCTTTGCGCCCGTGCCGCCAGCCGGGCCTCGACCGCCTGCGCCCATGCGGTCACCGGATGAACCGTCCGGGCTCCCGTGTCGGCCCGATCAACCGTGCTGCCCGTGCCGTTCCCCGGGGCGAGATGGCTCTGCACCGAGGTTGCCCAGCTGGTGCCGACACCTGCCACCGTGCTGGCAGTCGACACCCCGGTGCCAATCCCAAGACTCAAGAACGCAGCGAGGACCGGCGCGGCGAGGGTGCTGATGGCGATGCGGTTTGCTCGCCCGCCCTGAAGGCGCCGATTGGTTCGCTGCACGATCGTTTCGTCCCGCCCCGTTCACGAAGAGTAGAGGCCGATCACGTCCTGAAGATCAAGAGCAAATCCGATACTGATCCTTGAACAGATCCCTCGCCAGGTCTCAAAACCGTTCTGGTCTTGCATCGCAGTGCCACAAATCCCAGCACAGGGCACGCCTGCCGAAGAAGAAGAAGCTATTACTGTCACCCCGTCGCCAACATTATTGTGCGCCGCAACCTGTGCCGGTGCGCTCCCCCGCGGCGGCCGGTCCACCCGCACTTGGAGCGCAAGAAACGGCATGCTAACGCCCGCATCACCATGACGCCGCCGCTCATCGCCGTGCTGAACGGCCCCAACCTGAACATGCTCGGCCTGCGCGAGCCGGCCATCTACGGCCGGGCGACGCTGGACGACGTGGAGCAGGTCTGCATCCAGGCGGCGGAACGGCTCGACGTGGCAATCGACTTCCGCCAGACCAACGGCGAGGGCGAGCTGATCTCCTGGGTGCAGGAATGCCGCGGCCGGGCGCGCGGCATCCTCATCAACGCTGGCGGCTACACCCACACCTCCATCGCCCTGATGGACGCGCTGAGCGCGGTCAGCCTTCCGGTGGTCGAGGTGCACATCTCCAACATCCACCGACGCGAGGAATTCCGTCGCCATTCCTTTGTCGCCCAGGCGGCGGTGGGCATGATCTGCGGCCTAGGCGTGCGTGGCTACGCCCTGGGCCTGACGGCGCTTGCCGACATCATCATGGACGAGGACGAACGATGAGCCGCCTGCCCGTGGACACCGACGCGATCCGCGCGCTCGCCACCATCCTGACCGAGACCGGCCTCACCGAGATCGAGGTCGCCGAGAAGGACAGCCGGATCCGGGTGGTGCGGGCCCCGGCGCAGATGGTGCAGGCTTTTGCGCCGTCGGCAGTCGCGCCGCCCGCCGGTGCCGTGCCGGCCGCCGCACCGGTTTCCGCGTCCGGCACGGGGGAAACGGATTTCGCCAAGCATCCGGGCGCCGTCACCAGCCCGATGGTCGGCGTCGCCTACCTGTCGCCGGAGCCGAGCGCGCCGGCCTTCGCGTCGGAAGGCCACGCCGTGAGCGTCGGCCAGACCCTGATGCTGATCGAGGCGATGAAGACCTTCAACCAGATCAAGGCGCCACGCGCCGGCACCCTCGTGCGGCTGCTGGTCACCTCCGGCTCTCCGGTCGAGTTCGGCGAAGTCCTGGCCGTCATCGAATGAGGCGCTGCACCAGGCGGCCGGTTCCGCCTGTTCCAGCCATCCCGCGAGTGCCCGCCTGATGTTCGAGAAGATCCTGATCGCCAACCGCGGCGAGATCGCGCTGCGCGTGCTGCGCGCCTGCCGCGAGCTCGGCATACGCACCGTGGCGGTGCATTCCACCGCAGACGCCGAGGCGATGCACGTCCGCCTGGCCGACGAAAGCGTGTGCATCGGCCCGCCCGCCTCGCGGGACAGCTATCTCAACATCCCGGCGATCCTGACGGCCGCGCACCTGTGCGGCGCCGACGCGATCCATCCCGGCTACGGCTTCCTGTCCGAGAACGCGGGCTTCGCCGAGGCGGTCGAGGCGCACGACGTGACCTTTATCGGCCCCACCGCCGACCACATACGCATGATGGGCGACAAGATCACCGCAAAGACGGCGATGCGCTCGCTGGGCGTGCCGCTGGTGCCGGGCTCTGACGGCGCGCTTCCCGACCTGGACGCGGCGCGCACCGTGGCGGCCGCGATCGGCTACCCGGTGCTGATCAAGGCTGCCGCCGGCGGCGGCGGACGCGGCATGAAGGTGGCGCAGAACGAGGGGCAGATCGAGGAAGCCTGGCGCGTCGCCCGCACCGAGGCCAAGGCGGCGTTCGGCAACGACGAGGTTTATCTGGAAAAGTATCTCGACCGGCCGCGTCACATTGAGCTGCAGATCATGGCCGACAACCACGGCAGCGTGGTGCATTTCGGCGAGCGCGACTGCTCGCTGCAGCGCCGGCACCAGAAGCTGCTGGAGGAGGCGGGTTCGCCGGCGCTCGACCTGGCCGCCCGCGCCGCGATCGGCGAGACCGCCACCGCCGCGCTGAAGCAGCTCGGCTACCGCAACGCCGGCACGCTGGAGTTCCTGTACCAGGACGGCCAGTTCGCGTTCATCGAGATGAACACGCGGCTTCAGGTCGAGCATCCGGTGACGGAGATGCTGTGCAACGTGGACCTGGTGCGCGAGCAGATACGCATCGCCGCCGGCCAGCCGCTCGGCTACACCCAGGACGAGATACGCTTCGAGGGCCACGCCATCGAGTGCCGGATCAACGCCGAGGACCCGGAAACCTTTGTGCCCAACCCCGGCCGGGTGGAGGTGTTCCACCCGCCAGGCGGCCTCGGCGTGCGGATCGACAGCGCGCTCTACGCCGGCTACGTCGTGCCGCCGTACTACGACAGCATGGTGGCCAAGCTGATCGTGCACGCACCCACCCGTCCCGAGGCGATCGCCCGCATGCGCCGCGCGCTGGACGAGTTCGTGATCACCGGCATCAAGACGGTGATCCCGCTGCACCAGCGCATCCTGGCCGACCCCGGGTTCCAGGCCGGCGACTACACCATCCACTGGCTGGAGAAGTTCGTCGCCCGCTGAAGCCGCACCGGTTCCGCGGCAGCCCGGACGCGCCCGGGGCTAGGCGCCGCCCGGTCCCGAAGCCTGGAGCCGATCCGCCAGCTCCAGAGGCAGCATGACCTCGATCGTGACCGGGATGCGCACCCATTCCGGCGGAAGCAGGCCGGACAACGGGGCGACCGGCGCCGCCTCCCCGGGAGACACGGTGGCGGTCATCGTGAAGGGAAGCTTGACGTCGTCCATGGCCGGGCCCTCGTCGGCAACGGCGCGATGCTACCCTGTCCCAAGGCTTCTGCGCATGCGGTCGCGGTCACTCCGCCGCGTCCGCCTGCTCCGCGTTCTCGATGCCGGCCTCCTCCCGTCCCACCATGCGCGGCGTGATCCGGTTCCAGGCATCCAGTGCCGCCACCTTGTAGGCTTCCGCCAAGGTCGGATAGTTGAAGGTGTTGTCCAGGAAGTAGTCCAGCGTGCCGCCCAGGTTGAGCACCGCCTGGCCGATATGCACGAGTTCCGTGGCGCCCTCGCCGACGATGTGCACGCCGAGCAGCTTGCGGGTCTTGAGCGACACGATCATCTTCAGCAGGCCGCCGTGCAGCCCCATGATGTGGCCGCGAGAGGTTTCCCCGAACCGGGCCAGGCCGCACTCGTACGGGATGTGGCGCTGCCTGACCTCCTCCTCGCTCATGCCGATGGTGGAGATCTCCGGCACCGAGTAGATCCCGTAGGGGAAGAACTTGGGCACCCCCGGCAGCGCCTCGCCGAAGGCGTGGCAGGCGGCGACCCGCCCCTGCTCCATCGAGGTCGAGGCCAGGCTCGGGAAGCCGATCACGTCGCCGGTGGCATAGATGTGCGGCACCGTGGTCTGGAACGTTGCCGGATCGACCTTGAGCCGGCCGCGGTTGTCCACCGTGAGGCCGCAGCGGTCGAGGTCCAGCGTGTCGGTGGCCCCCACCCGCCCGGCGGTATAGAGCACCATCTCGGCCCGCACCCGCCGCCCGCCCGCCAGCATCACCACCGGCTGGCCGTGTTCCATGGCGATGGATTCGACCGCGTCGCCCAGCCGGAACGACACCCCGCGGTCGCGCAGCTGGTGCACGAACTCGCCCATCAGCTCGCGGTCGACGAAGTCGAGAAAGCTGTCGCGCGGCTCGATCAGCGTCACCCGCACGTCCAGCGCGCTGAAAATGGTGGCGTATTCGACGCCGATCACGCCGGCGCCGATCACCGCCAAACTGTTCGGCAGCTTCTGCAGGTTGATGATGCCGTCGCTGTCCACCACCTTGATGCCGTCGAACGGCACGTTGTCCGGCCGGTGCGGCCGCGTGCCGACCGCGATCACGATACGGCTGCCGCGGACGAGGTGGGTTTCGCCGCCGTCGGCGGTGACCTCGACGAGGTGCGGTTCCAGGAAGCGGGCGGTGCCCTGCATGATGTGCACGTGGTTGCGCATGAACTGGTGCTCGAGCCCTTCGACCTCGTGCTCCAGCGTCTTGGTCATGCGCTTGGTGAGGTCGCCGGCGGCGATGTCCTGCTTGACCCGGTAGGCCAGGCCGTAGAAGCCGCGCTCGCGCCAGCCGGTGAGGTTCAGCACGGTTTCGCGCAGGGTCTTGGACGGGATGGTGCCGGTGTGCACCGACACCCCGCCCAGCCGCGGCATCTTCTCCACCACCAGCACCGACCGGCCGAGCTTGGCCGCCTGCACCGCGGCGCGGCGCCCGGACGGGCCGCTGCCGATCACGATCAGGTCGTAGTCCCGGGTCATGACGCGCTCCCTTGTGCGAATGCGAACATCCGCGAACAGAGCATGAAAAGCTTCAGGATTCGTAAGCGACCAGCGCGGAGGTGGGCACGCCCAGCCTTTGGCGGCCGCCCAGCGACAGGATCTCGATGATCACCGCCGCCGCCGCCACGTCCGCGCCGACCTTGCGCAGCAGCCCGATCGCCGCCGACAGGGTGCCGCCGGTGGCGAGCAGGTCGTCCACCACCACCACGCGCTGGCCCGGCCGGATCGCGTCGGCCTGGATGTGCAGGCTGTCGGTGCCGTACTCGAGCTCGTAGTCGACCGACACCGTCGGGCCGGGCAGCTTGCCCGGCTTGCGCAGCATCAGGAAGCCGCAGCCGAGCTTGCTCGCCAGCGGTGCGGCCAGCAGGAAGCCGCGCGACTCCACGCCCGCCAGCAGGTCCGGCTGCGCCGGCGCCACCGTCCGGGCGAGCCGGCCCATCGCCACCTGCCACGCGTCCGCGTTCCGAAGCAGGGTCGAGATGTCGTAGAACAGGATGCCGGGCTTGGGAAAATCCGGGATGCCGCGGATGTGCTGCTTCAGGTCCATGGCCGAGCCGTCCATCTTCCTCCGGAACCCGGCTCGCGCCGCGGTTCCTCCCCCTGCAGACCCCGGCTGTATCCGCTTTGCCGCAATGCGACAAGTTCAGGACGGGTTAGCGCGCCGCATCAGCATCAGCCCGGCCGCGCCGGAGGCGGCGAACAGCGCGACCGCCAGCAGCACCTGGGCGCCGTGGCCGATGCGCGTGCCGGCGCCCAGCAGGGTGAAGATCACCGTCTGCGGCAGGCTGCCGAGCAGCGTCGCAGCCGCGAATGGCAGCGTCGCGATGCCCAGCACGCCGGCCGCCAGGTTCAGCGCCAAACTGCTCCCCACCGGAAGCAGCCGGAAGAACAGCACGGTGACGAACGGCCTGGCCGATACCCGCCGGTCGAGGCGCGCAAGCCAGCCACCCGCCCGGGCTTCCAGCCAGTGCCTGGCCCAGCCGCGCCCGGCGAAGCGTGCCCACCCGAAGCCAAGCAGGCAGCCGGTCACCGTCGCCACCGTGGACAACAGCGTTCCTTCCCACAGCCCGTAGGCGATGCCGCCGGCAAAGCACACCGCCTGGCGCGGCAGGCCCAGCGCGCAGATCAGGCTGCCGGCGAGCAGGAACAAGGTTCGTCCGGAGGCACCGTTCCGGAGCGTGGCGACGCCGGGCAGCAGCCCGTGCGGATGCCCGGGCAGGTGGCGCAGGAGCAGGCCCGCCCCAAGCAGGCCAAGCAGCAGCAGGGCAGGCTTGAGCAGCCGGCGCAGGGAGCTCGGCTGCACGAGGCTCGCCGGATCGTCCGACACGGGAAGCGGCATGCGCGGCCGGTAGCATTCCCGTCGCGACCTGCACAAGCGGCGGCCACAAGCGCCGGCACGAGGGCAAACACCGTCGGAACATACGGAGCCCGGAGTCCCTTGCAGGAAGGGCATGAGTATTCCTAAGTCTGGCACATGCCCTCCGACACGCCCGCATCCTCCGGTTTCGCGCCGCGCTCCTTCCGTGCGTCGGCCGCGCGGGCGGCAGGGTCCCAAGCAAAGGGGTCCCGAGCAACGGGGGCCCGGGTGACGGACGCGCAGGCACGCGACCGGCGCCGGGTATCCACCTGGCTGTTCGCGATCTGCTTCATGCTGCTGGGCATGATCGCGTTAGGCGGCGCCACCCGCCTTACCGGCTCGGGCCTGTCCATCATGGAATGGAAGCCGCTGTCCGGCATCGTGCCGCCGCTGACCCACCGGCAATGGGAGCACCTGTTCGCGCTCTACCGGCAGATCCCGCAATACCGGCTCAAGCACCAGGGCTTCGGCCTGTCCGGGTTCCAGCACATCTTCTGGCTGGAATGGATCCACCGCTTCTGGGGCCGGATGATCG
>CAXSHC010000061.1:3256-10782 GCA_964236745.1 uncultured Acetobacteraceae bacterium | reverse complement strand
ACCCGCCAGCAACCCGTACGAGATTAGCGAACGCTGTCGTGGTCGTACCGCTGGTAGCCCCGCCGACCTGGATGGAATAAGTTGTTCCGGCTGCGACAGGGATCAGTACTTCCTCATACCCGCCGCCACCGCCACCGCCGCCGGGATAGCCGGCACCAGCGCCGCCTCCACTTCCTCCCGCCCCCCACATACGTGCAAGAACCGAGGTTACCCCGGTTGGACAGGTCCAGTTGTAACTGCCAGCTGTACCCCAGGCCGCACGATTTCTAGTCGTCGCCGCGGCGACGAAAGCCGTGGTCGCCAATGCTGAGCTTGCATCGCCGGCGGCCGGGTTTGGTGCAGTCGGCAACCCGACAAAGGCTGGCGATAGGAGCGGTGCCGCTTGCGGCAACTTCACCCTGACGAACGGCGAGCCGACGGCAGCCGTGATCATGCTCGGGTCGACGGTGGTAGCCGACGGGGGCACGCTGATCTGCCACAACACCGTGTAGCCGGCAGGAACCGCAGATGACGCTGTCGCAGCGAAAACCACCCGCTGCTGCAGGACAGAGGCCTGCGCCATTCCATTGCCTTGCATCCCGAACAGGGTTTGTCCCGGATTGGCAGCATTATAGTAGGCAAGCGTTGAACTTCCGGCCTGAACCTCAACGACACCGCCGGAGATAACCGTTGTTCCCGTTCCCGGCAGGCTGATCACGACAGGAGCCGTGTTGATGCCGGTCTTGACGACCGGTTGGCCATCCGGCGGAAGAGCGCCATAGTAGCCGGAGTCGATCATGGTCGGCAGGGTCATGCTGCCTGGTCCGATGACGACGCTCAGACCACTGCCTGCGCTGCAGGACAGGCCATCGGCATACACGGCGCCGTCGCCGATCGTCATCTTGGTCAGGTAGCCGAGCGCAACCATGGTATTACGGGACTGAAGCAGCTGGTCCGTATCGAGCGGCACAGCTCCCACGTAGACAATTTGACGATCCACCACATCACTCCGACTAGAAGCTTCGGCTGCCCTGCAGCCGGCGGTTTGCTCAAGCGGCTCGATCCGACCTGAAGCCGGGCCCATCCTGTCAACTCGTTGTCGTAGTCCAGGCGATGCTGCCGGCTGGGATCGCTCGACAGATTGCTTGATTCAGCGCCATCCGGTTCACTGTCCCGCCCGCTCCGGCTGCAATGGTCACCAGATCGTCCGCCTCGCGTATGCCGATCTGCCAGCTGCTCGGAATATAGCTGGTTGCAACCGACCCTGGCTCGATCTGCCAGCACTGCGTCAGCAACGGCGTGTTCATCAGCGCCGTCGATTGGCCCTCGAACGTGACCGTGACGATACGATCCGCTGCAGTGCCGGCACCCAGGGTTGCCGACACTCTCTGCCAGGCACCAGTGGTTGAGACGTTCGCAGCCGCGTAGCCGGCGGCGCCATACTGGTCGGCGAAGCTGAGGCCACAGGATGTGAACTTGTGGTCAACGGGCAACATCAACCAGAAAGATGCCGTCACTGCCGATTCTGCCACGAGCAGCTCGATCGAAGGACCCGTGATCGCGCCGCCGCTGTAGATGCTCACCTGCATCACGGGCATGCCGGTCCACAGAGCGCCGGCACCGGACGGATCGACACTCCACCTGGCAGTGGCGGTGCCGGACGTCGGCTGGAAGCTGCTCCAGCCGATGCTGTCCTTGATGAGGTTGAAGCCACGCGGCTCGATCAGCACGCCTTCTGTGTTGCCGACATTGTAGAGCGGTCGCAGCACATAACGCGCGGCAATCTGCATAACACCGTTGGCGTCGATGAAGCTGGCGTCGGATTCCCTTCTCGTCGCCGTTGCTTCGGTGGTTACCGCGATCAGGTACTGAAACGGAAGGATCGAGGATCCCAGCCGCATTCCAGCTGTTGCGTAACCCCCTCCCCCTCCCGCTCCGGTCGCAGCAGTACCGCCATAACCACCGGTATCCGCCGCCCGAAACGGCTCGAACAGGGTTGGCGCTGCCCCAAGCAAAGCGGAAATAGCTTGCGAGACTGCCAACCGGGTAGCGCGCGGGAGCAGCAGGTTCGCGCCAATTCTGCCGCGGAACCGGTCATCCACCTCGTTTGACATGCGTTTGATCGTCATACCGAAGAAGTCGACACAGATCATGTCGAGGAAGCTGCCTGTCGCGGAAGAGATCCTGCTTTGCTTTGCGACGAACTGGATGAGCGCGTGGCAGTAGGCCCATCCGCATCCTATGCCCGACAGGACCCCGTCAAGTATCGGCGTGGCGCTGCTTGTGGCCCCTGGTGCGGTGAGCGGGAACCAGGACGGCGGCAACACGGCACGCATCCGCGACACCATGTCGGTACAGCTGCCCATGCCGGCACCGTTTGAACCGGAGCCACTCATGCGAGGAGAACCATGATGTTGACGACGCCGGCCCTGACGACGGTGCCTGCCTGTCCCCCGATATCCCCGCCGGATCCACTTACTAGGACATCCTGCACGTTCGACACGCTGGCGTCGGCGTCATAACAGAGGCCAGCGATCCTCGAGATACGGAGCACCTGACCGACGCCCAGACCATTGATGTAGCTTGCGAGCGCTGTATCGATGTTTGACTGGACAGCCGCAGCATCCGCGGCGGAAGAAATCGTCAACGTCAGGCTGATCCCGGCGGTCAGCAAGGTCGGACCGGCAACCGAGATCGAGGTGCCGATCGGCCTGACCTCATCGACGGCAGCGGAAACCGACGCAAGCAATGTCGAGGTCGGGTTGCCGCTTCCGTCATCCACGATGACATGCACGTGTCCGGGCAACGCACTGCCGTCGGCGGCAACGTTCTCCTGGATGCTGTAAGTCAGGTTCTGCTGTACTGAGGTGATTGCATACACCAGCGCCTGCTAGGTCGCCTGCGCCCTGGTATTGATGAAGGTGACGAACCGCAACCTTAACGCTGCATCAGTTTCCGCCGCCTGGCCACCGGTGAAGGCCGTCGGGTTCGACACAGTGTCGACACCAGGAATCGCCGTTCCAAGAACGTCGACAACGCCGCTCTGCACGTTGCCGGCGTTACCCGGAACCGTCGCCTGCACTTGCACCATGACCGACACCGTCCCGACCGGACGCGTGTACGGGCCGTTGACCACTGCGAACGTTTGGGAGCCGTCACTCGTACGCACGGTGGTGCCGTTGTTGATCGTGGCGCTCTGCGTTCCAGGATTGAACGACGACAGCACCACGTGTCCCGAGGCGAACGTCGCGGCCAGACGGGTCATGCCGAAATCCTGCACCCAGCTGTCCGCGTCGCTGCCGATGCTCGTCGCCAGCCGCGTCATCGTCAGCACCTGGAGGATCAGGTACTGCAGCCAAAGGCCCACGGAAGCCGAAGCTTCCAGAATGGCGCGCGTGACCGAGCCCACTGTCAGGTCGATCAGGCTGGAACACGCTCCCTGCACGGTGGAAGCCATGCTGTCCACGAGTGTCGAGAAGTTCTGCAGGGAAAGCTGCATCTAGCCTCCGATCGGTAAGGTGAGGGTCTGGCTGTTGCCTGACACGGCGTCGGTGTAGTTGATCGCGGCAAGAACCACGCCTGGCGAACCGACCGACAGCAAGATCCGGGGCTCAGGTGTCGCCGATACCGCCGCCTCCAGCACCATCTGCGCCTTGATGATCGCGGTGATCTGCTGCTGCGAAGCCACCGTGCCGATCAGCCCTGGAAGCCCGGCGCCATAGGAAGGCTGCCAGATGTATGTGGCGGCACCCGTCAGTAGCCGATGCAGTACCCGTTGCTGGGTTTCCTGGTCCGCCGTGACCACGGCGAGATCGCCGGTGCTGGTGAGCTGAAGGTCCTCTCCCATCACATGTGCCAGATCAGCCATGCGACGGCTCCGGCGCACCCGAGACACCCTGTCCCGGCTGCACGGCCGAATGCACGTGGCTGACCAGGCTTACATTCGCAGCGATGACGTCACCGCTGATGGTGAGGCTTCCATCAAGAACGACACTTCCTTTGAGGAAGATGTTCTTCTTGGTCAGATGCACGTAGTTGCCGCCTTCCAGGAAAATCCCGAGCTCCCCCGCCTGCACCGGGTTGCCCGTCGCCGGACTAGAAGGAGGCATGAGCGTCACGTCGAATAATCGCGCGACCACAACCGGATGTTCCGCATCGCCCTCCACCGGGACCACCAGCACCTGCGTCCCGATCTCCGACGGGCAGGCGATGCGCAGGCCGCCGGCTGCGACCGCGCCGTCGGGGATCCAGCCGCTTTCGAGCCCTTCCGGCTGTATCGTGACCTTGACCGCATGCGACACCGCATCGACGCTTGTCACCAGCGCATGGCGAGGCTGACCGAGCGCCCCGGCCTGAGTGGCAGCGTGAAGCTTCAGTGTTTCCAGCCAGTCAGCCATTGCCAGCTGCTCCTCCAGGATCGAACCGTGCGGTGATGTGCTCGATAAAGCCCTTTTCCAGCGACATCTGCCGCTCGATCTGGTCGAGGGTGTACACCCCGTCCCATCCGGTTCCGGTGCCGACGAGCCTCACCCGGTTCCGCGTCGTCAGCAGCAGTTCGCCAGCCATCACACCCCTGATGACGCGCTGGTGCGCGCGCAGCTGCGAGTAGGTGGTCTTGGCCAGGGCGTCCGCCTGGTCTGCCAGGAGGTTCGGCTTCAGCACGATGAACTGCTTGGCCGTGGCGTCCGTGCCCTTGGGAAAGACGCTGTTCACTTGACGTTTTTGTCGGCTGTTCCAACTCGCCACCGTCACCCGGACAGGCCCGGACAGACCCACCATCCGTTCCATGGTCAGGTCGGAGATGGAAAGCGTCGGCGAAGCGGAGCCTGTCTCCGGCGCCACATAGGTGATGTCGAAGGCATCGCCCGCCTGGTCGGTCGCCTGCTTGAAGTACAGGGTCGTCCCGTCGACCCAAAGGTCGTACCCTTCGATGCTTGCCAGCTCCGCCAGCAGGTCCCACCCGTTGGCGTGGCGGGAGAATGCCCCGAAGGCTGCCTTCGTGTGCTGGATCTGGTAGTACTGACCGACCAGCCCGCTCGTCGCATCCACGTCCGCGGACAGTCCACAGCCTTGCGCCATCGTGGTCGCAAGCTCGGAGCTGGTACGGTTCAGGTAGGCGTCCTGAACAGGCTGATCGATCAGCCGCGACGCATGGTCGCGGCCTTCGATCGAGACCAGACCGGTCACCTGATCAAGCCTCACCCGATCGATCCCACCGGCGATCATTCGCGTCCAGCTGAGGCTCCCCTCCGCCGCACCCAGGGGAAGAAAGCCAAAATCGATCTCGACGTTCAGGGTGTCCTGATCGATCCAGCCCTGCCCCAGCGTTCGGGAGATCTCGTTGAAGCTCGCGTGCACGTGGAAGCTGGCCGCCTGGGAACCGCGCCGCGACACGATCTCGGTGGAACGGCAGCCACTTACCGGCGTGCCGTTGATGATGAGACGGACACGCGGTCGCCTGACGACGCTTCCGCTCATGGAAAAGGCAGTCCGCCCGTGGCGCTCGCATCGAGGCTCGGCAGAAGCAGCGTGGTCAGGCCGAAGATCAACGGGTCCGAGATGTTGTTGAGGGAAGCGATCCTGTACCACTGCGTCGCGTCGCCCAGTTCCTGGGCCGCCAACGCGAAAAGGTTGGTTCCGGCCACTACGACTGTTCGCATCATCACCTCAGGAATGAACGAGGGGTGCAGAAAGCTGCGCCGTGGTCGAGGCCACGTTGGAGTTCGTCCTGTTGATATACCCACCGCTGCGTACCAGAGCTGCCAGAGCGGCGGCCTGCGCAGCCGCCGCAGCCAGCGTAGAGGCGGAAGCGAACGACAACCCGGCAACCGGAGCCGCAAGGCTTCCAGTCGACGCCGCGTTGATCGCGGTCAAGACCGTGGCCGCTGCAGCCGTCAAGCCGCCCTGGATCTGTGCCTGACCGGACGCGCTTCCCGCCGATGTGACCGCAGCGATCCCGGCGGTCGACGCAAGGCCGATCGCGACCGATCCCATCGCGGCTGCCGAGGCTGCGCCCGACGCGCCGCCGGCCAGTGCTGAATAGGCCGATACCACCAGGGCACCGGCCTGAAGAACGACCTGTGCAGTCGAAAGGTCGCCTTGCAGGGCAAGACCAAGGCTCACCGCGGCTCCCGTGGTGGCGTTCGGATCCGGCACAATCTCCGTCCGGATCCTGTAGGAGATGACGGCGCCTTGATCCTGATAGTCATACTCGAAGTGTATGATGACGACGTTGAACATGTAGTCGCCGAAGCTGAGCCCATACGGGCTGCCCTGCTGGCGCATGAAGTCCAGATGGCGCGCGCGTTGCGCAGCGCCAGGCCCCACGAACACGCCGCGCCAGGCGATCGTTCCGGGATCGGATCCCATCGCGTCGATGATCCGCCCGCCACCAGGCGTCTTGTGGATCGTGACCGCCTGTGCACCGCCGATGCTGATCCGGCCCGGGACCTCGTGCCCTTCCAGCACGAGGTTGCCGATGATGAGCGGAGCCGGACGAACGAGCAGCGCCACACCGGCATTCAGGAGGCCGAGATAGCCGCTCACTGTGGGATCTGCATGCCGGGGTGGATCGGCACCGCCCGGAGGTTCACCCGCGACGGTCCATGCGCCGGCAGGGATGCGCGGCTCGCCTGCGACGATGCAGCCACCTGTCCCAGTCTCCGTCCGTCGATCACCACGTCTCCCGCAAGGCTCACCATCACCATCTTCCCGGTATCTGCTCCGAATCCGCCCTCCATGGTGGCGGGCGAACAAGCCGCCTGTTGGTTGCTGCTCCTGTTCTGCATGGTCCTGTCGGCCGGGGCGGCAGCAGGCCGGTTCGGCATGCTGGCCGGTGGCACGACTTGGCGCCGCAGGATGTCCTGGCTCAGCTCCGATCGCGGAAGCGACACGACGCTGCGCTGCAGAACGGCAAGACGCTGTTGTGCGCCGCTCGTGGAACCCGGTGCCGGCGTCCCCGCCGGAAGCGCGCCGGCCGCAGGTAACAAGGCAAGGCCGGCCACAGCTGACGGGGCCGCACTGCCGCCTAGCACGGCAGCAGGCTGAGTCGCCTTCGCCTGCGCCTGCTGCATGATCTCCAACGCGGTCGCACGGCTCGAACCGGGTCGACCTGCCGACACTGCATGACGGCCTGGAACCCTACGGGATTCCTCCGACGGAACGGCTTCCTTGTATCCATCTACAGGACTGGCCGTGTGGAGCGGCAGGACGACGGACGGAAGCCTTGATGCCGGACCCCGTTGGATGAATGCAGCACGCCCGCCGCGGCCTCGGTCGGCAGCGGCCGTAACGGCCTGGATCACCGCGACTGCCGGCCGCTGTTGTGACGCCGGCAGTCCTGTATCGCGTGTCTTTGGTACCGCCATCCGTACCTCCGGTGATGCCTTCCTCAGCCGGAGCCTTTCCTGACCCCCAGCCAGCGCCGCCGCGTTACCGGCGCTGGCGCTAGTTCCACCAGCAGTGACAAAAACCGCGCGTGATGGTGCCTGCATGGCCGCCATTGACCGCTGGCCCAGCCGCGACCCGGCCGAAACCGGTTCCTGCAT
>CAXSHC010000061.1:0-3246 GCA_964236745.1 uncultured Acetobacteraceae bacterium | reverse complement strand
CCCGCTGCCAGACCGGTTCCGGTCCATGCCGCCGCCTCATCCGCCACCTGTGGAACCACCGGCAGCTCAAGCCGGTGAAGCCGGCCCGGAAGCGGGAGATCACGCGATCCCAGCCGGGCCAGCCGGGCAGCCAGAGCGGCAAACCGCTCCAGCTTCCGGCTGACCTTGCCGCCCGGCACCTCGCGCTCTCCGCTTGCGCGCAGACGAGCCGGGAGATCCTGGTTCTTCCAGTTCAGCAACATCAAGGCGACGCGGTGCGACAGGATCAAGCTCGCCTCCCTTTGCCGGATCAGCGCGTTCCGCTTCAGCCGGCCACCGACCAGCTGAAGGAGCCCCAATCAAAGACCTGCCCGTCGAGCTCACCCAGGGCGACACAACAGGCAAGGCGCCGCGTTTCCGACATGTTCATGACCTCTGACCACGGCACCCCTCCCTTCACCAGAAACAGGATCTGACGAAGCAAGAAGTGCCGGCTCAGTTTTTTGCGGTATCGAGCTCTCGGTCACCGTCCGCAGCCATCTCCGGCTCTTCCGGGTAATGAACGCGAGCAAGAGCCTCCATCCCGACGTTGCCGATGCGGCGTCCGAGCTCCCGGACGCCTTCCTTGGTCACCGGCATCATGACCGGCTTGCCATCGATCGCGTTGACGGAGCAGATCATCAGCGCATAGCGCATCCACGCGGCCGAGCCTGCCGCCGCGCCGGCCGCCTCGATCAGGTCGAGCATGTCGCCGGGATTGGCTTCGCGCAGCGCAAAACGTCTCCCATCGCCGCTGTCGATCTCCGCCGGCACCGGCATCAAAGGCGATTCCTTTGGCTGGCGTAGAAGCTGATCACCTGCTTGACGATGTTCTCGGCCTGATAATGACCCGCATTGGTCAAGGTCAGCGACACGCCCACGAACTCGTACGTGCTGGTTGAGCCGTCCGCTTCCGACACGTACTGGTAGATCGTTCCGGAACCGATCACGCCCAGGTTCCAGAACGCAGCCTCGATTGCAGAGATCAAGTCATCTAGCGCCGACGATCCGCGGTCGACCTGGAACTGCCCGCGCCAGCCCGCCGGGGTGTTGAACTCGATCGGCACGCTGTTCAGCGGATCGGAGCGCTGCTGGCGCACCTCCTGCTGCGCCTGGAACCCGGTCACATCGCGCAGGTCGAGCCGCGTGCCGTTCCAAAGAAGAACAACCTGGCAGTCACGACCGATACTGTAGGGATTGCCCAATGGAGGCCTCCTTGCTGTGCAGTGGCACGCTGGTCTTCAATCGAAGGATCAGCTCGGGGAGCTGTTGGTCGCCGTCGACACGGTGACGCTCTGGCCGCCCTGCAGGTTGACGATGAACTTCTCGTTGATGCCCTGATAAAGAACCTGGACATCCGCCTGCACATAGCCGAGGGCGGTCCGCGTCTGCGGGTTGTTTGAAGCGTCGCAAACGACAGCATAGGGCGTCGCACCGTTGATGCTGCCGAGAACACCCTGCTGGACCAGGCTGGACAGGTAGCCGAGCAGCGTGGCCCGGATGTTGGACAGCAGCGTCGAGTTGATGACGCTGCCGACATAGCCACCCATGCCGGCGGCCAGCGTTTCGGCGATGAAGTTCGTCATCCGCGTGTAGCTGTCGCCGGCGATCACGGCGTTGCTCGAGCTGTTGTGGCCACACCGCACAGCCCAGTACGACCCACCGGGCGCCGGGTTGCAGATCACATCGATGCCCGCGGAGAACAGGGTCTGCAGCTCGGCGGACGAGTACGTCAGCGCTTGGCCACTGGAAGCCAGCCCGCTCTTCTGGCTGCCTGCAATACCCGACAGCTGCTTGTTGAGGCTGGACTGCTCGGGAGACAGGTTCGCCAGGCAGCCGGCCACGAAGCCCTGCGGGCTGACGATGCGCGTTTGCGAGTTCGCTTGGTCGTACCAGAACAGCCAGTCGCCGAACATCAGCTTGGCCGCATAGCTGTCGAGGCCCGCCTGCTCCTTGATCTGCACCGCGGTTGCGATTGAATCGCCACTGGGCCCAACAAGGATCATGTAGATCCCTTCCGACAGGCCAAAGCCGCTCTGCACCGTCCACTGGGTGGAGTCGCTGCAATCGGCCAGTATGCCGATGGTGCATCCGCGGCCACGCAGCGCGTACATCCCAGTCCGGTTCAACCCGTCATTGCCGACCAGGGATCCCGCCGTGACCCCGCTGCTGCCGTCCGTGCCGTTAAGCAGGGTCTGGTTGCCGATGGAGGCCGGCGCCGTCATTGGCCCGTTGCCGGGCGTCGCGACGCACAGCGCGGAAGGTCCACGCGTCACGCTTGTCCCGTTGTTGACCGCGCTGATCACGCTGGTCCAGAACGCGGGATTGCCGCCGCTCGGGTCAAGGTTGTCGAAAACCTCCGGAAGCTGCCCCGGCATCTGCAACGTCAAGCGCCAGCTTCCCGCACGGGATCCGGCACCCAGGTTCACGCTGATCTGGTTGCCGAGGCTGCCCGAACAAACGGCGGTCAGAAGCATGGGATAGGTGTTGTTGCTGTAGAGCAGCGCATAGGTCGCCGAAACATCGGTGCCGTCGGTCACGCGCACGCCCACGAACGACGTGGCGCCCTGCTGCTGCGCGCACGCAATGGGCGTTCCAAGGTCATACTGCCGCGGCAGTACCGGCCCGAACGCGGCGTTGTAGTCGGCGACACTGCCCATCACGACCGGCTGGTTAACCGGACCCCAGGATGCCGTTCCGATGATGCCGATCTTGTCGGTGGCCACACCATTGAGGGAGAGGGTCTGCGGCGAGGCGATCTGGACATACAGATCCGGCACGACAAGGGCAGCCGTGTTCAGGGCGCCCGACTGGGTAATCTGCACCATGGCTCAGTGCTCCCCGTTCGAAGCCGTCGTGGTTCCCGTAGGCGGCAGCACCGGAACCAGCACGAGATTGCTGTTGCCACCGGCAAGGATCGCCTGGATGGTGGCAGGATCCGTGATAACGTCGCCACGATTGTAGCGACCGAACGCGTGGAGCACGACCAGCGCGGTGGGTGTGGGTCTGTTCATTCGAATCCTATCTAGTTGACGAGATCGAGTTGAGGGATCGTCGACTGCTGGATCGCCGTCGCCAGCGCTGCGCCGATGGCTACCGCCCGTCCCAGATCCGGCCCGGCCGCCGTAAAGGTCGGCATCAGCCAACCCCCTTCAGCGAGCTCGTTCCACGCGTAGATCAGGCCTACCTGCGCCGGACTCGCGGACGGCTGCGACACGAGATCGTCCA